>NZ_JBFTMK010000356.1:0-5268 GCF_056396965.1 Pseudomonas sp. 05N434 | reverse complement strand
GTCTGGCGCTGATGCCGGGGCTGTCCAGCGCTGCAGGCAAATGCGAACGCTTGATCGTGACCGGCAGTCCCGACGCACCACCGTACCTGTGGCAAGACCCGCAAAACCCTAAGCACCTGATTGGCGCCAGTGCTGATTTATTGCAACAAGTGGCGGGGGAGTTGGGCATCAAGGTCGAGCTGYTCTATGCCGGCAAACGCTCCCAGGCCCTGGATGAAGTGCGCAGCGGGCGCATGGACATGCTCGCCGATGCGCCGTTGATGGTCACTGAACTGGAAAATCTGGATTACATCCATCCTGCGCTGCTGGAAAACGATTATCTGGTCTGGACTCGCAACGACTCGTTATTGGTTTACAACGAAGCGCAGGACCTCCACGGTCATCCCGGCGCGTTGTCGGAAAAGGCTCGAGTGAGCCCTTCATTCGGCACTTTCGCCGAGCAGCAATTGACCCTCTTGCGCACACCCAATCTGACTCAGGCCTTTCAGAAATTGCTGCTGGGCGAGGTGGAGTTTGTCCTCGCCGGTCGCTACTCGGGCATGGCCATGGTGCAAACGCTGGGGATGGCCAATGACTTGATGGCCCACTCACAACCCATCGACAAACCCGGCCTGTACCTCGCGGTTTCCCATAACTCCGCCTGTAACGATCCTTGGTTGCGCGGACAGCTGGCCAAAAAGATGACAGAATTGCCCGCCTCCGGACTGACGGAAGCTGCGTTGTTGCGCAATATCGAGCGTTGGAAAGCGCAAGGCTCACAACCGCAGCCACAACCTGTCAGTACCCCAAAACAGTAGGGATTTTTAGTGAGTATTCGACCTCTTTTCGCTGCCCTGGCCGTTCTGGCTCTGGCGGGTTGTGCAGCCGATCCGGCGCCGAATGAACAAATACGCCTGACCGAACAGGCCCTCGAACAAGCCAAGGCCGTGGGCGCTACCGCCGAGGAAGTGCCGGAGCTGAAACTGGCCCAGGACAAGTTCAACCGCGCCAAGGGCAACATGGCCGACCAGTCCTTCAAGAATGCGCGCATGCGGGCCGAGCAGGCCGAGCTGGACGCGCGCCTGGCCGAAGCCCGGGTTCTGACCCTCAAGAGTGAGGCGCAGTTGAACGTGCTCAATACCCGCATCGCCCGCCTGCGCAAGCAACTGGGAGATGCTCAATGAACCTGAAGACCAAAGCACTCGGCGGCTTGATCCTGGCCGGCTGCGCAAGCCTTTATGGCTGCGCTGGTCAACACAGCGAAGTGGCGTTGCAGCAGGCCGGTGCCGACTTCCAGAAGGTCAAGGAAGACTCCAACGTGTTGCGTATCGCGCCCAAGGACGTGATTCGTGCCGGCGAGTCCCTGGCCCGCGCCGATCGACTGTCCAGCTACTGGGGCAGCGGTTCGGACGTGGCCCATTACGCCTACCTGAGCCAGCGCTACAGCGAAATCGCCCGGGAACATACCAATCAAGTGCTCAACGAAGAGCGCGCAGCGAAGCTCGAACTCGAGCGTCAGCGCCTGCARTTGGCGCTGCGTGAGTCCAAGTTGCTTAGCGTGCAGCAACAGGGCAAGTGGCTCGAAGAGCAGATCGTGGCGTTGGCGACCACCCAGACTGACCGTGGTCTGGTGATGACCCTGGGTGATGTGCTGTTCGATACTGGTGAAGCGGAGCTGAAGAGCTCGGCGAACCGCGTGGTGTTGAAAATCGTCCAGTTCCTGCAGCTCAACCCCAAGCGTGTGGTGCGGATCGAGGGTTATACCGACAGCACTGGCGGTAAACAGGAAAACCTCAAGCTGTCCCGCGACCGGGCGCAATCGGTAGCTGACGTATTGACGGACCTGGGCATCGACGACAAACGCATCCAGGTTGAAGGGTACGGCGATGAGTACCCGGTGGACGCCAACGCTTCCGAGCGCGGTCGTGCGCAGAACCGTCGGGTGGAAATTGTGTTCTCCGACGAAAAAGGCCAGCTCGGCGCGGCCCGTTAAGGGCTGCGTCACTGGAAAAACCCGGCCTGCTCAGCAGCGCCGGGTTTTTTTTCGCCCGTCAAATGCGTCGTAAAACAGTACAGCTTTTGCTGACACCGCACTGTATGGTCGACTATTGTAGTAACTGTCCCAGTACACTTCTAAACTGTTCCGGTATTGTTTCACACAAGAATAAAATGCCCGTGAAATCGAGTGCTGCGTCATGACCAATCTCTTGCTCTATCAACGTATTGCTCAGCAACTGGCCGAAGACATCCGCCGCRGCGTCTATCAGCCGGGAGAGCGCGTGCCTTCAGTGCGCAAGATGAGCTCGCAGCTCAACGTCAGCCATGCGACGGTGTTGCAGGCCTACGCCAACCTTGAAGATCAAGGGCTGATCCGTGCCCGGCCGCAATCCGGTTACTACGTGCACCAGACACCTGCCCTGACGGCACCGACCCCGGACATCGCCCGGGTCGAGCGCCCAGGCCTGGTCACCCGCAGCAGCATCATTCAGCAAGTCCTGGTCGAATCCCGCCGTGAGGGGGTCTTCCCGTTGGGCGCGGCTGTACCGAGTGTCGATTATCTGCCGGTGCGGGCACTGCATCAGCAACTTGCCAAAGTCACCCGTTTCCATAGTCCGCGCGCGTTCAGCTATATGTTCAGCCCTGGTTTCGAGCCGTTGCGTCGGCAAGTGGCGATCCGCATGCGCGATGCCGGCGTGGTGGTTGATCCGTCGGAAGTGGTAATCACCCACGGCTGCGTCGATGCATTGCAGATGTCTCTGCGCGTATTGACCCGGCCGGGCGATCTGATCGCCGCCGAGTCGCCGACCTATTACGGTTTGCTGCAACTGGCCGACCTGCTGGGGCTGAAAGTCATCGAGATCCCCAGCGATCCGGCCACCGGCATGAGCCTCGAAGCCTTGCAATTGGCGGCCAACCAGTGGTCGATCAAGGCACTGGTGCTGACCACGCGCCTGAGCAATCCCTTGGGCGGCACCATGCCCGAAGAGCGGCAGAAACAACTGCTGCGCCTGGCCTCGGATTTCGATATCCAGATCGTTGAAGACGATATTTATGGCGAGCTGATGTTCGAGCAGGGGCGCACCAAATCGCTCAAGGCCTATGACCGGCTGGATCGGGTGATTTATTGCTCCAGCTTCTCCAAAACCCTGTCGCCCGGCGTGCGGATCGGCTGGATGATTGCCGGCAAGTACCAGCAGGAAATTCAGCGCTTGCAGACGTTCAGCACGCATTCGGCCTGCAGTGTCACGCAAATGGGCATTGCCGCCTATCTGGAGAACGGCGGGTACGACCGGCATTTGCGTTACATCCGTCAGGAGTACCGCAAGAACCTCAGCGCTTTCCAACTGGCAGTGCAGCAATACTTCCCGGAAGGCACACAGATGACCCGGCCTACCGGCGGTTTCATTCTGTGGGTCAGTTTGCCGGGGCGGGTCAATACGCAAGAGTTGCATGTGCGTGCGCTGCAGCAGGGCATCAGCATTGCGCCGGGGCTTATTTTCAGTAACACCGAGCAATTCAATCACTGCATTCGCCTGAACTGCGGCATCCCCTGGAACCGCGAGGCCGAGCGTGCATTGATGACACTGGGGCTGCTGGCGACGCAATTGTGTCAGGAGACAACGAGCGGTTTTTGACTTGCGGGGCAGTTATGAACTGCCCGCTTGTCTTGTCGCCTCCAACAGGCGAGCATATAACCTTCTGCCGTTCGCGCCGTTGGGTCCATGAAGCCGATTTTTCCTTCTGTCTGGTTATTGATCTGCCTGTTGATGACTTGTCATGCGGAAGGTGTCATGGCGGCTTCCGTTCAGGAAAAACCGACAGCCGCCGCAACCGCGAAAAAGCCGGTGACAGCTATAAAAAACGCTCCGGTCAAAAAAAAGGCTGCACCGGTCAAAAAGCGTTCTCCCATTGCTTCCAAGTCAAAACCAGCCAGTGAAGCGCTGAAAACCAAACTCCCTCCCGCCAATCTCGACTTGAGCTTGCCCAAGGATAAGGTCGATGAATTGAAACCGGTCGGCACGGTACCGTTGCCTCGACACGATGCGGTGTTGCCGCAAATGTTCGGTGGCAAAAGCAGTCCGTTTCAGCTGAACGGTCGCCTGATCAGCAACGAAATGCAGCTGCAACGGCGCAACGAAGAGCGCCGGGACGTTGAAGGCGCGGCACTGGAATTCGAGTTCAAGCAGTAAATTTCCCCCTGTTCGTGACCCGCGAAACAGACGCTTTGTCGGAGACTGGTCAGTCACGTTCGTTTGAGCGTAAAAACCCGGGCCCGGGTAATTTAAAACAACTGTTTTAGCCGTTACTCTGTGCCGCGTCCCTTTAACACATTGCTCGTCGCGAGGAGCTTGTCGTCATGAGATGCCGTGAAGGCTGTGGCGCCTGTTGCATTGCCCCTTCCATCAGTTCGCCGATTCCCGGCATGCCCAATGGCAAAGCCGCCGGAGAAAGATGCGTACAACTGTCTGCCGATAACCTGTGCAGCATTTTCGGCAAGCCGGAACGCCCCGCGGTGTGTTCGGCATTTGAGGCCGATGTCGAGGTTTGCGGAAGCAGCCGCGACGAAGCGATCAAATTGCTGGGCTGGTGGGAGCAAATGACGGCCGCGTGATGTGTTCAACGAACGGAACTTCAACAATAAGGAATAAGACTATGGGTTCGCTGCATCGTATCGCTGTGCTGTGTGGTTTGACGGTTTTGCTGGCCTCCACGGCTCAGGCCGAAGACTGGAAAACCGCCAAGGACGAAGATGGCATCAAGGTGTCCTTGAGTGAGGTGGCCGGTTCCCAATACAAGGCTTACCGTGGTGTAACGATCATGAAGACCACCATGGCCAAACTGCGTGCACTGCAGGAAGATGTTCCGGGAGCCTGCGCCTGGATTCACGAGTGCAAGGTCCAGAAGCTGCTCAAGCACGAAGGCAACCAGAGCTGGACCTACACTCAGTTCAATACACCCTGGCCGGTCACTGCTCGCGATTCGGTGTTRCATGTCACTACCGTTGACGGCGCTGATGGCAGCCTGACCCGCGAGCTGGAAGGGCAGCCGAAGTACCTTCCGGAAGAAAAGGGTTTTGTACGGGTCGCCCAGGTCAAGGGTTTCTGGAAGTTCGTGCCTAAAGGCGATCAAGTCGAAGTGACTTATCAGGTTCACACTGATCCAGGCGGCAGCGTGCCGTCGTGGTTGGCCAACAAGTTCGTGGTCGATGCGCCGTTCAATACTCTCRAAGCCCTGAAAGAACGCGCCGAGAAGTAGCCGCGTATCCAGTTGATGCGGCCTGTTCAACAA
>NZ_JBFTMK010000355.1:0-5283 GCF_056396965.1 Pseudomonas sp. 05N434 | reverse complement strand
ATCGGGAACAGCTCCTCTCGAATCAGGGAGGTAATGGGGGGCAAGCCAGGCGCAATGTCGGTCAGCACAGGGATTTTGGATCCATATTAATATTTTGATACATTTTCACTCTCATACCCCAGTGATATTCAACACGTCGTTGAACTAATTGGAACGAAAGTTCCAGACACAATCAGGAATAATCCTTGCTTGTCCCAAGACGCAGCCCACTACCCCGGCGCTGTGCCTGGCGAAACTCCTATCCGGAGCGACGCGTTTGCCTTACGGAGATACACAATGTCTACTTCACCCGTCACGTTGATGGTTGCGCGTCGTGTCGCCGATGGGCGTTATCAGGACCTGATGGCCTGGTTGCGCGAAGGCGAGCAACTGGCCACCGACTTCCCCGGCTATCTCGGTTCTGGCGTGCTCGCTCCGCCGCCCGAGGATGACGAGTTCCAGATTATTTTCCGCTTCGCCGACGAGCAGACCCTGCATGCCTGGGAGCATTCCGCGTCGCGTACAGCTTGGCTGGGACGTGGCAGCGATCTGTTTGCCCATCCTTCGGAGCATCGGGTCAGTGGCATCGATGGCTGGTTCGGTGCGGTAGGGCAACGCCCGCCACGCTGGAAGCAGGCCGTGGCGATCTGGCTGGCGTTCTTTCCGGTGTCCCTGCTGTTCAACTTTGTGCTGGGACCGTTATTGGCTGAAACGGGATTGCTGGCCCGGGTGTTCGTCAGCACCCTGTGCCTGACACCACTGATGGTATATTTCTTCATTCCATTGTCGACCCATCTGTTGGCCGGCTGGCTGAACACCGCACCGCAACAACCGTTGCCCGCAACGCCTACTACCCAAAATCAGTAACTCTTGCAGGAGCGTAGGTGCACGACTCCCGTCGCTGGTATAGTTTTGCTCTAACCGCGACGCGAGCCGTTCATGACCTCTTCCGCAGCCCCCATCCTCATCACCGGTGCCGGCCAGCGTGTCGGCCTGCACTGTGCGCAGCGTTTGCTCGAAGACGGCCATCCGGTCATTTTCAGCTACCGCAGCGAACGCCCCGGCGTAAAGACCCTGCGCGATCTGGGAGCAACAGCGGTGTTCGCGGACTTTTCCAGCGAGGCCGGGATTCTCGCGTTCATCGGTGAATTGAAGAACCACACCGACAGCCTGCGGGCGATAGTCCACAACGCCTCCGAATGGCTGGCCGAAACCCCGGGCGCCGAAGCCAATGCCTTCACCCGCATGTTCAGCGTGCACATGCTGGCGCCCTACCTGATCAACCTGCACTGTGCCGATTTACTCAGACGCTCAAGCCCCGCCGACATCGTGCACATCAGCGATGACGTGACTCGCAAGGGCAGCAGCAAGCACATCGGCTACTGCGCCAGCAAAGCCGGGCTCGACAGCCTGACCCTGTCCTTTGCCGCCAAGTACGCGCCAGACATCAAGGTCAACGGTATCGCGCCAGCCCTGCTACTGTTCAATCCCGACGACGACGCGGCGTACCGCGCCAGGGTCCTGGCCAAATCTGCACTGGGCATCGAGCCCGGCAGCGAAGTGATCTACCAGAGCCTGCGCTAYTTGCTSGACAACCCTTATGTCACCGGCACGACCCTGACCGTCAATGGCGGACGGCACGTCAAATAAGCCGCCCCCGCGAGGATGTCCCCATGACGTTATCCCTGCCCCACAGCGCCCTGTCCCAGAGCTATCGCGAGATCCTTATCGGCCTGGGTGAAAACCCCGACCGCGAAGGGCTGCAAGACACCCCGTTGCGCGCCGCCAAGGCCATGCAATACCTGTGTCACGGTTACGAACAGAGCGTCGAAGAGATCGTCAACGGCGCACTGTTCGCCTCCGACAACGATGAAATGATCATTGTCGACAACATCGAGTTGTACTCGCTGTGTGAACATCACATGTTGCCCTTCATCGGCAAGGCGCATGTGGCTTATATTCCAACGGGCAAGGTGCTGGGCCTGTCGAAGATTGCACGGCTTGTGGATATGTTCGCCCGCCGCCTGCAAATCCAGGAGAACCTCACCCGGCAAATCGCCGAGGCCGTGCAGCAAGTGACCGATGCCGCCGGTGTCGCGGTGGTCATCGAAGCCCAGCACATGTGCATGATGATGCGCGGCGTCGAGAAACAGAATTCGACCATGAACACCTCGGTGATGCTCGGTGCCTTCCGCGAGTCGAGCAACACCCGCCAGGAGTTCCTGCAATTGATTGGACGGAGCAAGTAGCAATGCCACAACTTCAACCAGGAATGGCACGCATCCGGGTCAAGGACCTGTGTTTGCGAACTTTCATCGGGATCAACGAGGACGAAATCCTCAACAAGCAGGATGTGCTGATCAACCTGACCATCCTGTATGCCGCCCAGGACGCCGTGCGTGACAACGACATCGATCACGCGCTGAACTACCGCACCATCACCAAGGCGATCATTGCCCACGTGGAAGGCAATCGCTTTGCCCTGCTCGAGCGCCTGACCCAGGAGCTGCTGGACCTGATCATGACCAACGAGTCGGTGCTGTATGCCGAAGTCGAAGTCGACAAGCCCCACGCCCTGCGCTTCGCCGAGTCGGTGTCGATTACCCTGGCTGCCAGCCGCTGACCGCGTCTGGCGTATCGCTCGCCAGGCTTTTATCATCCGCGCCACGATTTGATTGCACAGAGCCCATCATGAACGATCAACAACGCCTGGAACTTGAAGCCGCCGCCTTTCGCCGGCTGGTTGCCCACCTGGACAGCCGCAAGGACGTGCAGAACATCGACCTGATGAACCTCTCGGGTTTCTGCCGCAACTGCCTGTCCAAGTGGTACAAGGCCGCCGCTGACGAACGCCAGATCGACGTCAGCCTCGATGAAGCCCGCGAAGTGGTTTACGGCATGCCGTACGCCGAGTGGAAAGCCCAATACCAGAAAGAAGCCAGCGCCGACCAACAAGCGGCGTTCGCCAAAGGAAAACCCAATGAGTGATTTGAACACCCTGCGCGCCAGCCTCAAGAGTGGCGAGCACGTTTTCGCCGACACCCTGGCGTTCATTGCCGCCGGTTATGACTACCAGCCCCAGGCTTTCAACAACGGTGGCGTGGAAAACGCAGCCGGGCAGAACGAAGGCTCGTGCAAGACCCTGGGCCTGGCGCTGCTGGAAGGTCTGAGCGATGAAGAAGCGCTGTTGGCGTTTGGCGAGCATTATCGTTCGGTGGTAGCCACGCCCGAAGGCAGCGACCACGGCAATATCCGGGCGTTGATTGCCCATGGCTTGGCGGGTGTGAAGTTCGCTCAGCAGCCACTGACTCGTCGCTAAACCTGTGGCGAGGGAGCTTGCTCCCTCGCCTCAGATTATGCGTCGCCATCGATCGGTAYCAGGGCACATCCCGACTTTTAAGATTGACCCGGCAACTTTATTTCGTTTGCCGGACACCTCTGCTCGCGGCTTAGATAAAAAGAAGCATCCCTTCTTCAGAGTCAGCCATCCATGCGCAGCGAAACCATCAGTCAGTCGATTTCCATTGTTCACCCCATCAGTCTCAGCCACGGCAAAAATGCCGAAGTCTGGGACACCGATGGCAAGCGCTACATCGACTTTGTCGGGGGAATCGGCGTACTGAACCTCGGCCATTGCCATCCACGCATCGTCGAGGCCATTCGTGAACAAGCCACCCGCCTGACCCACTACGCGTTCAACGCGGCTCCCCATGTGCCTTACATCGAACTCATGGATCGCCTGGCCGCGTTTATTCCAGTGGATTACCCGGTCAGCGGCATGCTCACCAATAGCGGCGCGGAAGCGGCGGAAAACGCCCTGAAGATCGTCCGTGGCGCCACCGGCCGCACCGCGATCATTGCCTTTGACGGCGCCTTCCACGGCCGCACGCTGGCCACTCTCAACCTCAACGGCAAGGTCGCGCCTTACAAGCAGAAAGTCGGCGTGCTGCCGGGGCCGGTGTACCACCTGCCCTTCCCCAGCAAAGACAATGACGTGACCTGCGCCGAGGCCCTGAAGGCGATGGATCGGCTGTTCAGCGTCGAGATCGACGTGAATGACGTGGCCTGTTTTATCGTCGAACCGGTACAGGGCGAAGGCGGGTTTCTGGCGATGGATGTGGAATTCGCCCAGGCGCTGCGGCGTTTCTGTGATGACAAAGGCATTTTGCTGATTGCCGATGAAATCCAGTCCGGCTTCGGCCGCACCGGCCAGCGGTTTGCGTTTTCGCGACTGGGCATTGAGCCGGACCTGATCCTGCTGGGTAAAAGCATTGCCGGTGGCGTGCCGCTGGGTGCGGTTGTCGGGCGCAAGTCGCTAGTCGACAACTTGCCCAAGGGCGGATTGGGCGGCACCTACTCAGGCAATCCCATCGCCTGCGCCGCCGCGCTGGCGACCCTGGACGAAATGAGTGATGCACATCTGCATGCCTGGGGCACGCAGCAGGAAGAAGCGATTGTCAGCCGCTACGAAGCCTGGCGGGCACGCGGACTGTCACCGTATCTGGGCCGTTTGACCGGCGTGGGTGCGATGCGCGGCATCGAACTGATCAATGCCGACGGCACACCGGCTTCGGCGCAATTGACACAACTGCTGGCGCTGGCCCGAGACTCGGGCTTGCTGCTGATGCCCAGCGGCAAGTCGCGCCACATCATTCGGCTGCTCGCGCCATTGACCACTGAGGCCGMCGTGCTGGAAGAAGGGCTGGATATTCTTGAGGCGTGCCTGGCGAAATTGTCCTGAGGCAGAATCGTCTGCCCACAAAAAAACCGGCCAAGGCCGGTTTTTTTGTTTTCTAAGGAATCAGAACGAAACGTTCTGCAGGCCGTCGAGGTAACGCTCGGTGTCCAGTGCCGCCATGCAGCCGGCGCCGGCCGAGGTGATGGCTTGACGATAAACGTGGTCGGCCACGTCACCGGCAGCAAAGATACCTTCGACGCTGGTGGCAGTGGCGTTGCCGTCACGGCCGCCCTGTACAACCAGGTAGCCATCTTTCAACGTCAGCTGACCTTCGAACAACGACGTGTTCGGGGTGTGGCCGATGGCGATGAACACACCGTCGACTTTGATTTCGTCGAAGCTGCCATCGTTGTTCTTCAGGCGAGCACCGGTCACGCCCATGTTGTCGCCCAACACTTCGTCCAGGGTCGCGTTCAGCTTCAGGATGATCTTGCCTTCGGCAACCCGGGCATTGAGCTTGTCGATCAGGATCTTCTCGGCGCGGAACGTTTCGCGACGGTGAATCAGGGTCACGGTGCTGGCGATGTTGGCCAGGTACAGCGCTTCTTCAACTGCGGTATTACCAC
>NZ_JBFTMK010000354.1:0-5294 GCF_056396965.1 Pseudomonas sp. 05N434 | reverse complement strand
GAACGGGAACAGCCCGCCCTTCCACACCGGCCCGGTGCCGTCAATGAACTGGGTCAATGCCGGCATTTTCAGCACGGGCATGGTGATCAGAATGCCGATCGCCAGGGCGACGATGGTGCCGATCTTGAGGAACGTGGACAGGTAATCACGCGGCGCCAGAATCAGCCACACCGGCAACACGGCTGCCACGAAACCGTAGCCGATCAGCATCCAGGTGATCTGGACCCCGGTAAAGCTGAACGCCTTGGCCCACACCGGGTCAGCGGCGATCTGCCCGCCCAGCCAGATCGAACCCAGCAGCAACGCCACGCCGATCACCGAGATTTCACCGATACGGCCCGGGCGGATGTAGCGCATGTAGACACCCATGAACATCGCGATCGGGATGGTCGCCATTACCGTGAAAATGCCCCACGGGCTCTCGGCCAGGGCCTTGACCACGATCAGCGCCAGCACCGCGAGGATGATGATCATGATCAGGAAGCAGCCAAACAGCGCGATGGTCCCGGGGATACGGCCCATTTCTTCACGGACCATGTCGCCCAGGGAACGGCCGTTGCGGCGGGTAGACATGAACAGGACCATGAAGTCCTGAACCGCACCGGCCAGCACCACGCCGGCAATCAGCCACAGCGTACCGGGCAGGTAACCCATCTGCGCCGCCAACACCGGACCGACCAGCGGTCCCGCGCCGGCGATGGCCGCGAAGTGGTGGCCGAAAAGAATGTGTTTATTGGTCGGCACGTAGTCCAGACCGTCATTGTTGATTACGGCAGGTGTAGCCCGACGCGAATCGAGTTGCATCACATTGTTAGCGATGAACAGGCTGTAGTAGCGGTATGCGACAAGATAGATAGCGACGGCTGCGACAACGATCCACAAGGCGTTGATCGCCTCGCCTCGACGCAATGCCACTACGCCCAGGGCGCACGCTCCTACGACTGCCAGCAGCAGCCAGGGTAAGTGGCGTAGCGGGCTATTATTATTTTTCATTTTATGATTCCAGCCAGAGTGGACAAGAAAGACAGCCATCTCGAGTTTAGCGCTACTGACGGCAAAGACCATAGTTCGACATCAGTCTAGAGCCATCACTGTGCTGGCAGCCTCCGGCAATGCAGGTCTATAGTCAGCGAACCTTTACGAGGATTGCGCCATGAGCGAACAACCTGCCGATCGCCGCCGCTTCAGACGTATTGCGTTCGATGCCCGAACCGAGCTGAGCCAAGGGGAATTCACCTGGCCGGTGCGGCTGATTGACCTGTCGCTCAAGGGACTGCTGGTCGAGAAGCCCGAGCCATGGCTGGGTAATCGGGAATGGCATTTCCTGGTCGATATTCATCTCAACGATGACCTCGCCATCAAGATGGATGTGCAACTGACCCACGATGACCATGACCAGCTCGGGTTCGTCTGCAAACACATCAGCCTGGAATCCATCGAGCGCCTGCGGCGGTTGATTGAGTTCAACCTGGGCGATCCCCGGGAACTAGAGCGCGAATTGGGTGCCCTGATCGAAGCCTGAAGGCCTCCCCCTTCCATTGTGGGAGCCTGCTCGCTCCCACAGGGTTTGTGTCCCGTTTACGGTTTATTCGAACAGTGCGTCGAGGGCCTGTTCCAGGCGCGTCACGGCGATAATCTGCAACCCCGGCGGCGGCTCTTTCGGCGCGTTGCCCTTGGGTACGATGGCGCGTTTGAAGCCGTGCTTGGCCGCCTCTTTCAAGCGCTCCTGGCCACTCGGTACCGGGCGTACTTCACCCGACAACCCGACTTCGCCAAACACCAGCAGATCGTGCGGCAGCGGCCGGTTGCGCAAACTGGACATGACCGCCGCCATCAGCGCCAGATCAGAAGCGGTTTCCAGGACCTTCACACCACCGACCACGTTGAGGAACACGTCCTGATCGTGGGTCGGGATGCCGCCGTGGCGGTGCAAAACCGCCAACAACATGGCCAGGCGATTCTGATCCAGACCGAGCGTCACCCGGCGCGGGTTGGCCAGGTGGCTGTCATCTACCAGCGCCTGGACTTCCACCAGCATCGGCCGGGTGCCTTCCCACGTGGCCATGACCACACTGCCCGGGACTTCTTCCTGAGCGCGTGTCAGGAAAATCGCCGAAGGGTTGGAGACTTCTTTCAGTCCTTTGTCGGTCATGCCGAACACGCCCAGTTCATTCACCGCGCCGAACCGGTTTTTCACCGCCCGCAGCAAACGCAGGCGCCCATCGGATTCGCCTTCGAAATACAGAACGGTGTCGACCATGTGCTCCAGCACTCGGGGGCCGGCCAGCGCACCTTCTTTAGTGACATGGCCCACGAGGAAAATCGCCGTGCCGCTTTGCTTGGCGTAACGCACCAGCAATGCCGCACTTTCGCGCACCTGGGAGACGCCCCCCGGTGCCGACTGCAGTTGCTCGGTGAAGATCGTCTGAATCGAGTCGATCACCATCACCTTGGGCTTTTCCTGCCGGGCGGTGGCAATGATGGTTTCAATACAGGTTTCAGTCATCACCCGCAGTTGATCCTGAGGCAAGCCCAGCCGCCGGGCACGCATGGCCACTTGTTGCTGGGACTCTTCGCCGGTGACATACAGCGCCGGCATGCTCTTGGCGAGGTTGCACAAGGYTTGCAACAGAATCGTCGACTTGCCGATGCCGGGGTCACCACCGATCAACACCACCGAGCCATCCACCAGGCCGCCACCCAAAACTCGATCGAGCTCACTGGACGCCGTGGAAAAACGCGGAATTTCTTCGACGCTGACTTCGGCCAGGGTCTTGATCTGTGCCTGCTGGCCGGTCCAACCGGTGCGACCGCTGGGGGCCGCGGCGCCGCCACTCTCCACCATGGTTTCGGTCAGCGTGTTCCAGGCCCCGCATTCGCCGCACTGGCCGGCCCACTTGGGGAAGGTTGAGCCACACTCGGTGCAGCCGTACATGCGCTTGGCCTTGGCCATCTGAACTCCCGGCAAAAACCGCGATGATAGCTCAGCTGACGCGGATCAGCGCGGCGCCGCCGTGCGGATTTCACCGCTGGCCAGACGCGCGGCACTGTTGCCCAACGGATCCTCGGCGTTCAGGTCCGCCCCTTTGGCCTTGAGTGCGTCGAGCAACTCGACGCGCTTGAACAACCCGGCATACATGGCGGCAGTCTGCCCGGCGCCGTTGCGTTGGTCGGGGCTGCAATTGGCGGCCAGCAGGGTTCGAGCGATCTGCACTTCGCCTTTGAAAATCGCGCCCATCAGCGCGGTATTGCCGCGTTGGTCCTGAGCGCAGGCGTCCGCCCCGGCCGCCAACAAGCGCTCCACGGCAGCCCCCTGACCGTGATAGGCGGCCAGTATCAACGCGGTGTAACCCTTGCTGTCGCGGGTGTCGAGGGAATAGCCGGCCTCGATGAAAGTCTCGAGCATCGGCACATCCCCCCTCCGGGCGGCATCGAAATAGTAATCCTGTAATTGCGCTTTCAGCGCCTCGGGGTCCTTCGAGACTTGCGCGTCAGGCCCGGCAAATACACCGAACGACACGCACGCCAGAAACACAGACAGAAAAACACGCATGGCGGGACTCCTTGGTCAGACGGGACCCCGTACGAGGCCCCGCTTCAGGCAGATAGATCAGTCGACCAGTTTGGCCGCCAACGCCTTGACCCGGGCCAGATCACCCTTGGCCACTTTGGTTACGCCTGTCCCGTATTCCGGGTCGGCCTTGTACAGGAAGGACAGAATGATGTGCTTGCTCTCGTCATCGGTGGTGGCCAGGGAGCCGCCAAAGCTGTCGATCAGGTCCTGACGTTCCTTCTGGTTGAACGAGCGATACAGATCACCGGCCTGCTTGAAGTTCTGCTCACGTTGAATCTTCGCCTGCTGCGTGCTGCCCGACAGGGTCGACTGGCTGTAACGCGCAGTTTGCGGCTCCTCACGGGGCAGCAGACGGCTCGGCTGGTAATTCACCCCCGTGCTGCTGGCGCCGATGTTCATCGCACCATCCTGATTACCGTTGTTCACGGCGACTTTCGGTGCGTTGATCGGCAACTGCAGTGCATTGGCCCCCAGGCGATACAGTTGGGTATCGGCATACGAGAACACTCGCCCCTGCAATAAGCGATCTTCCGAAGGCTCGATACCCGGAACCAAGTTGGCCGGTGCCATCGCCACTTGTTCGGTTTCCTGGAATACATTCGCCGGATTACGGTTCAATACCATCTGTCCAACTTTTCGCTCAGGAACACCGGGCCAGATCTTGGTGGCGTCCAATGGATCGAAATCAAACTTGGACAAATCTTGAGGATTTAGAACCTGGACGTACAAGTCCCACTTCGGAAAGTCCCCCTTGTTAATATGAGCAACCAAGTCGTTGGTCATATGACTGTAATCTTGACCTTGAACATTGGCGACTTCTTTAGGAGTGAGATTTTTTATTCCCTGCAAACTTTTCCAGTGAAACTTTACATAGTAAACTTCGCCCTGGGCGTTAACCAACTTGTAGGCATGCACACTGTTGCCGTCCATCTCCCGATAACTGGCCGGGGTGCCGGAGTTGGAATACAACTCGGTCAAGGTGCGAGTGGCTTCCGGAACATGAGAGAAGAAATCGAAACGACGGGAGTCATCGTCAAGATTGGTGCGCGGGTCCGGCTTGAAGGCATGGACCATGTCCGGAAACTTGATGGCGTCCCGGATGAAGAAGGTCGGGAAATTGTTGCCGACCAGGTCCCAGTTACCGTCGGCGGTGTAGAACTTGGTGGCGAACCCCCGCGGGTCACGCAGGGTTTCCGGGGAGTGGTTGCCGTGGACCACTGCGGAGAAACGCACAAATACCGGTGTGCTCTGGCCGCCGGCGAATACCTTGGCCTTGGTCAAGTCACTGAGGTCGTCAGTCATGGTGAACGTGCCATGGGCGCCGGTGCCACGGGCATGCACCACACGCTCAGGAATGCGTTCACGGTCGAAACGCTGGAGCTTCTGAATCAACTGTACGTCTTGCAACAGCACCGGCCCGGTCGCGCCGGCGGTTTGCGAATTCTGGTTATCGCCGACAGCGGCACCATTATCACGGGTCAACGTCGCAGCGTTGATGGAGAAGGACAGCAGGCTGACGCTCAGAACGCCGAAGGTACGACGGAGGGGAAAAGCCCCGAGGCCAAGGGGAGTTGTCATGGAAGTTTCCTCTGGTTTTATTAAGCGCATCCTGGTGCGCACCGCAGAGGCTAGTGACTCAAAGGCCAAAACATAAATAGAAATCCCGTACCGAGCCGATAGCGAAAAGGTTCTGGAAAGCCCGGTCTAGAGCGGGTAGACG
>NZ_JBFTMK010000353.1:0-5314 GCF_056396965.1 Pseudomonas sp. 05N434 | reverse complement strand
CCCCACAACGGCTCCCACAGAGTTCGAGTCTGTTGTCTATGCTTGCCTCATACACATTCGTGACGGGGGATTTATGGACGATCCAGTCGACAACAATAATCACAACAAGCCGCCGACCTTCTGGCAGATGCTGCACAGCGTCATGGCGGCGGCGTTCGGGGTGCAGAGCGGGAAAAACCGGGCCCGGGACTTCACCCATGGCAAGCCCAGTCATTTTGTGATTCTGGGGATTCTGTTCACGGTGGTGTTCGCCCTGACGCTGTTCGGCATCGTCAAACTGGTGTTGCACCTGGCCGGAATCTGAGCCGGCTCAATGCATCAGGGTTTGCAGGCTGAACGGGTAGCGGTACGACGTCGGCCGCCCCTTGGCCGAGAGCTTTTGAAAATCCACGTCGTAATCCTGAGTGGCGCTCAAGCCCAGCAGTCGCCGGGCTTGCGCGTGGTCGATCAACTGCAATAAGGGGATCTGTCGGTCGCGCCCGCCGTACTGGCTGACATCCACCCCCTGATCGTAGTCATGCAACTGCACAAGAGCCCAGCCGCCCAGAGTGAAGTGCCCGCCCAACAACACGCTTAGCCGCCCTTCCAACAGCGCCTGCAACGCGGCCGGTGAATTGTTGATGGCACTGAACAGCACACCCTTGCCCGGCTGGCCTCCCGTTTCGGCGTATGCCTGCATGGCACCGAACGCCATTTCATCGTTGGCCGACCAGACCAGCGATGTTTGCGGGTAACGCTTGAACAATAACCTGGCCTGTTCATAGGCGCGCTCGCGGGTCCAGCCGCCGTACACCAACTGGCGCAACCGCACTTCGGGGTGTTCGGCCAATGCCCGCATCATGCCCTGCTCACGCTCTTGCGCGGCCGGCGTGATTTTCAGGCCGGAAAAGGCCACCAGTTCAATGACCTCACCGGGTGCTACCGGGCCATGCAGGCGAATCAGTTCCTTGAGCATCAGGTAGCCGCCCTCCTCATTGTTGGGCACCAGGCTACCCAGCCAGTCGGGATACTTGTCCGGCTGGGCGCCGAGCAGACGCATCTGGTCGGCGGTCAGGCCGTTGTTGACCAAAAACAGCTTCACACCGCTGCCTTGAGCCAGGCGCAGGATTTCGGGGGCGACATACAGTTCGTTGGAGAACACCAGATAGTCCGGCCGACTCGGCCCTTGCAGCGCTTCGCGGGCCTGTTTGAGTGTGGTCTCGGCGTTTCGCTCGGCATACTGGATTTGCAAATCCATGCCCAGGTTCTTGGCCGCGGTCTGCATGAACTGCGAGTAACTGACCCAGAACGTCTCTTGGCTGGTCCCGGGATTGAGGAACAATACGGACGCCGCCTGGGCACACGGCCCCAGGACCACGCCAAGCGCCAGCACTACACCATAGAAGAACTTCAACATTGATCGTCCGAGCCCCCGAAAATCCGCCGCGCATTATAGCCAGCGAAGTCCCTGGAAACGGCGCATATTCCGGCTTTTTGTCCGACAATCGTCGGCGCCGGGCCCGGACGGGGTCGTTTATTGATGGCTGACCCAGAATACCGCCGTACCCACGACCAGGATGATCAGGAACAGAATCGCCCAGGCATCGACCGTGCTATCGCTTTTCCTTGCTTTGGTTGGGTTGCTCATTGCATCGCCTCTTGTCGGTTTTATCGGTGATTGCATAAAGACTCGAGCACAGTTAAGACGATGATTGCCCGCACGACAAATGAGGGTTTTATCACAACGACTTTCATTAGTCGTTTTGGTTCTTTGCATATACTCAAACATCACTTTTGCGCATAACTGCAAACTGGTATCTTGCGTCGGCTCCGTTGGGAGTGCGCGGCCGTGCGCGCAGAATTGCCGAGGCAGAATCGGATGAAAGCTTGCGAAAACGCAGCTGTATCCGACCGGCCCAAGCCTGAGAACAGGACTTATATGTACGTATACGACGAGTACGATCAGCGGATCATCGAGGACCGCGTCAAGCAGTTCCGTGATCAGACCCGACGCTATCTGGCAGGCGAGCTGAGCGAAGAAGAATTCCGCCCCCTGCGCCTGCAAAATGGCCTTTATATCCAGCGCTTTGCCCCGATGCTGCGGGTGGCGGTGCCTTACGGCCAACTCACTTCGCGCCAGACGCGAATGATGGCCAAGATTGCCCGCGACTATGACAAGGGCTACGCCCACATCAGTACCCGGCAGAACGTGCAGTTCAACTGGCCGGCCGTGGAAGACATCCCGGACATCCTGGCTGAGCTGGCGACCGTGCAGATGCACGCGATCCAGACCAGCGGCAACTGCCTGCGCAACGTCACCACCGACCAGTTCGCCGGTGTCGCCGCCGACGAGTTGATCGACCCGCGGCCATGGTGCGAAATCGTCCGTCAGTGGACCACGTTCCACCCGGAATTCGCTTACCTGCCGCGTAAATTCAAAATTGCCATCAACGGTTCGACGTCCGACCGTGCGGCCATCGAAGTCCATGACATCGGCCTCGAGCCGGTGCACAACGCCGCGGGCGAACTGGGCTTCCGTGTGCTGGTCGGTGGCGGCCTGGGCCGTACTCCGGTGGTGGGCGCGTTCATCAACGAATTCCTGCCGTGGCAGGACCTGTTGAGCTACCTCGACGCCATTCTGCGGGTCTACAACCGCTACGGCCGTCGCGACAACAAGTACAAGGCGCGGATCAAGATTCTGGTCAAGGCCCTGRCGCCTGAAGTGTTCGCGCAGAAAGTCGATGCGGAAATGGAACACCTTCGCGGTGGCCAGACCACGCTGACCGAGGCCGAAGTGCATCGCGTGGCCAAGCACTTTGTCGATCCGGACTACAAGTCCCTGGACAATCAGACGGCCGAACTGGCCGACCTCGACAAACAACACCCGGGCTTCGCCCGCTGGCGTGCCCGCAACACCCTGGCCCACAAAAAGCCGGGTTACGTCGCCGTGACGCTGTCCCTGAAACCGACCGGCGTTGCACCGGGCGACATCACCGACAAGCAGCTCGATGCCGTTGCCGACCTCGCCGACCGTTACAGCTTTGGTCAGCTGCGCACCTCCCACGAGCAGAACATCATTCTGGCCGATGTCGAGCAGAGCCAGTTGTTCGCCATGTGGGGCGAGTTGCGCGAGCAAGGTTTCGCCACGCCGAACATCGGCTTGCTGACTGACATCATCTGCTGCCCTGGCGGCGACTTCTGTTCCCTGGCCAACGCCAAGTCGATCCCGATCGCCGAATCGATCCAGCGCCGTTTCGACGACCTGGACTACCTGTTCGACATTGGCGAGCTGGACCTGAACATCTCCGGCTGCATGAACGCCTGTGGTCACCACCACGTCGGCCACATCGGTATTCTCGGAGTGGACAAGAAAGGCGAAGAGTTCTATCAGGTGTCCCTGGGTGGCAGCGCCAGCCGCGATGCGAGCCTGGGCAAGATCCTCGGCCCTTCCTTCGCCCAGGAAGCCATGCCTGATGTGATCGAGAAGCTGATCGACGTGTACATCGAACAACGTACCGAAGACGAGCGCTTCATCGACACTTATCAGCGTATCGGCATCGACCTCTTCAAGGAGCGCGTCTATGCAGCGAATAATTAAGAACAACGAAGTCGTCGACGAAACCTGGCACTTGCTGCCGAAAGATTTCAACATCGACGAGATCAGCAACTGCGACGACCTGATCGTCCCGTTGCACATGTGGCGCGAACACAGCCGCATGCTCATGGCCCGCGATGGCGGCCTGGGTGTATGGCTGGATGCCGATGAAGAAGCTGAAGAAATCGGTGATGACGTGGCGAACTTCCAGGTCATCGCCCTGAACTTCCCGGCCTTCACCGATGGTCGCAATTACTCCAACGCCCGTCTGCTGCGTGACCGCTATGGTTTCAAAGGCGAACTGCGGGCAATCGGCGATGTGCTGCGCGACCAGTTGTTCTACATGCACCGCTGCGGTTTCGATGCGTTTGCCATTCGCGCCGATAAAGACCCCTACGAAGCCCTTGAAGGCCTCAAGGACTTCTCGGTGACCTATCAGGCCGCCACCGACGAACCGCTGCCGCTGTTCCGTCGCCGTTGATCGTCACACCTTGAACCCCCTTGCGGGGTTCAAGGTTTTTCCCTTACTGCGTGCCTATCGGAAACGGTCGCCCCATGGCCTCCCAGTTCCGATAAAACCGGGCACGATCCTCAAGTGCCGTGAACAGCGCAAACGGGTTTTCAGGATCGACCTCGGCCGATTCAATATCCTGGACCAGTCTTTCCCAAAGCGCTTGCGAAGCATCGGCTTCACCGAGCAGTCGCCACACCCTCGCCTGAAGCGGCAGATAATCGACCCGGAAGTCCGCCGTCAGGCTCAGTCCATCCATTACCCTCAAGAACCGGGCGCCAAGGGGCCTGGCTGCCAGCCTCTGCCAGATCAATCGTCGCGTCGCTTGCAACTCCCCATCGCCTTCGCGCAACCACTCGATGACATTCCCGTAATTAACCCCGGGATCACTTAACCACAGGTTGATACCCGTTCGCCGCCGATGATCGACAATGCGCAACAAGGTGTCCTCATCCGTCAATGGATTGCCCTGCAGCAGCACACGGTCCCTCGAGATAGCCTGGTTCAGTACTGCTGGCGGCACTCGGGTTATCTGGTTATTACGCAGGTCCAATGACGTCAGATAGGGCTGCTCCATGATTCCGACTGGGCAACCAGTGATCCCGGTGTTGCTCAGGTTCAGCCAGCGCAAGTCGTTCATTCCGAGCACCAAAGGCGGGACGCCCAGCGGGTTGTTGCTCAGGTCCAGCGTCTGCAAGTGTGTCAACCCGGTCAATTGAGAGGCGGCGCGCTCATTGAACGTCAGATTCGTCGACCTCAGATTCAGCGAAGAGAGACGCGCCATCTGGTTGATCGAAGGAGGCAGTGCACACTCCGCAAGGCCGCCATGGTTGAAGTGACTCAGGTCGACATTTTCCAGGTTCAGCACTTCAAGATTTGGAAAACACTCGAGAAATCCGTTCAGACTTTCTTCTTCAGTCAGGTGAAAGCCGCGCATCGATAACTCGAGAATATTATTGAACCGGACATTCAACGTGGGTAACCGGTGATAATTCTCGAAGTCGAGATCCAGCCTGACGCCGCGTATCTGATCAGCAGGCAGTAACGGATCCTGCGGCGCCCTGCGTCGTTGCCAGATGGAGACCAGCTCCTCGGCCAACTCATTTCGAATCGCTCGCTCCTGTTGCATTTCGGTCTGCACCAACTGAACGTTATAGGCCTCGATTTGTGCAGCGCTCAATCCCGCTGCTTCGGGATCATTCGGGGCCAGGAAATCGATAGCCATGTCA
>NZ_JBFTMK010000352.1:0-5331 GCF_056396965.1 Pseudomonas sp. 05N434 | reverse complement strand
CTCCAGACGTACCAATATGTCGTCAGTGGTGTGCAAATTCGCGGATGGGGTCTGAGAGTACGAAATCCTGAGGGGTCAGCTTTGGGCCATTCTCTGCCGGTCATGTCCGCGAAACGTGCTGGTCAAATCCGTTGCAAATGACTGGTCAGGCCGAATGTAAATGGGTGGGCAAGTCTGTGCAATTACTCAGAGAACGCGCCAAGGGCTTTGGGGGCATTCGGCGAAATGATTTGTTACCTGGGTACCATTTTTCACCCATTTGGGGCGCACTGGGCCATTTCGTAGCGCACGGTGAGTACCACGCTGATCTATAGATCAGCATCTCTTGAGTCGAAAATCCTTTCCAATTAAGCGCTTGAAGCAGTGCTACGCAGCCTGGCACGGTTTCTGCTGTTTTGAATCCATGGATAATTGGATACAAAACTGCAAAGGGTGACTTTATGCAATTCGCTCCCGCTTACATTGAGCGTCAGCCCCTGACTGCCGAGGAGGAGGCTTACAACTTTCTGCTGGAAGCGATCTGTGGCGGTCGTTACCGCAAAGGCGACCGGTTGATCGCCGAGGACATCGCCACTGAGATCGGCATGAGCCGCATGCCGGTGCGCGAAGCCTTCCGACGCCTCGATGCTCAAGGCCTGGTGACCTTGCGGCCTAACCGCGGGGCGATAGTCAGCGGCCTGAACATCGACGAACTGCACGAAGTCTTCGAGATGCGCAGTGCCCTCGAGGGCCTGGCCATCCGCGTCGCCGTAGCCAAGATCGGTGAGCGTCAGCTGGCGGCTCTGGAACGCATGCTGGACGAGATGGATGACTACCGCGACGAAAGCGCGGAATGGGTCAGCCGTCATCGGGCTTTCCATGAATACCTGTGCAGCCTCAGCGGCCGTCCGCGTTTGATGAAGCAAATCTCGGCCCTGTACTCGTTGATCGAGGCGCCCATGCGCCTGTGGCTGCAACACGGTGAAAAGCCCTTGAGTGCCCGCCAGGAACACGCGGTGATCCTTGATGCCATTCGCTCAGGCGATGCCGACCAGGCCGAGTCGGTGGTGCGTCAGCACATCGAGGGCACAGTGCCGGCGCTGATTCAGTTCCTGCAATCGGAAAAATAGAATCGGGCTCGAGCCCGACCGTGTGTTGACTTTGAGTACTGCCCCGTTACTAAACAACTGGAGTGTCTGGTCATGCATAAACGCCGTGTGTTGCTTGCTGCTGTATCCCTGGGACTCTGCGCACAGTGGGCGTTCGCCACGCCCCAAGTGCCGGAACGACTGCAAAAGGCCGAAAAACTCACGTATTGCTCGGGCATGGACTCGCCACCCTTGGTGTCTTTCGATGAGGCGCAAAAACCCAGGGGCCTGACTGTCGATCTGGGGCTGGAAATCGCCAAACGGCTGGGAGACAAACCGGTGCAATGGCGGGTCATTCCATTCTCCGGGTTGCTGCCGGCATTGCTCGCCCAGCAGTGCGACATGATCGTTGATCAGCTGTTCGACAAGCCCGAACGCCGGGAAGTGATCGACATCGTCAACTACATGTATTCCAGCCAGTCAGTGGTCGTTCCCAAAGGCAATCCCAAGGGCATCAAAACCCTGGATGGACTGTCTGGGCACAAGGTGGCAGTGCTCAATGGCTCCACGATCAAAACCTTGTTGGACGCCGAGAATGAAAAGCTCACCAAGGCTGGCAAGACACCGATGAAACTGGTGGTTTACAACAGTGACACTGACGCCTTCCAGGCGCTGCGTATCAGTCAGGTGGACGCTTACGGCACCACCGTAGAAACAGCAGGTTACTACGCCGCAATGGCGCCTGATTTATTCGAGGAGGGGGTGCCAGCCTTCAGCCGGATTCTCACGGGTTTAGGGACCCRCAAGGATGATTCCCAGCTCACCACCGCAGTACAGCAGATCATCAGTGACATGCGCAGTGACGGCAGTTATGTGCAGTTGTTGAGCAAATGGCATGTTTCCAGCGACACACTCGACTGAGGCGAGCGCTCGATGAATTTCAATTGGGATGTGTTCTGGCAATACCTTTTGCAGCCCAGCGGGGTGTACCTCACTGGGCTCTGGTTGACCTGCCTGATCAGTGTGCTGGCAATGGTGTTGGGCTGCGTGCTTGGGCTGGCAGCGGCGCTGATGCGTCTGTCGCGCAACCCGTTGCTCAACCTGCCGGTACGGTTCTATGTGTGGCTGATGCGCGGCACTCCGCTGTTGGTGCAAATCGTTTTTCTCTATACCGCATTGGCGGCCGGCGGCATCTTCCGTTTCGAGGACGTGGAACTGTTTGGTTTGGTGGTGCCGGGCAATATTCAGGCAGCGATCATCGCCCTGGGCCTGAACGAAGGTGCCTACATGGCCGAGATCATTCGTGCCGGGATCGGCGCTGTCGACAAGGGACAGTATGAGGCTGGGCGTTCGCTGGGCATGACCTTCGCCAAACTGATGCGGCGTATCGTTTTGCCTCAGGCGTTCCGGGTCATCGTTCCGCCGTTGGGCAACGAATTCAACGTGATGCTCAAGAATACGACGCTGGTCAGCGTGATTGGCGTGCAGGAGTTGCTGCTGAGTACGCAAATGGTCACGTCGGCGACATTCCGGGTATTTGAACTGTACCTGGTGGTGGCGATTTATTTCCTGCTGCTGACCACCCTCTGGGGCTTCTTCCAGCGTTGGCTGGAAGCGCGTTTCGGACAGTCCGATCGACCCGCACCGCCAGCGGCCGGCAGTCGCATGTTTGGCCGCGGCACGCTCAAATTGCTGAGAGGGCGTTAAGCATGGCGCACAAAAGTGAAGAACTGATTATCGAGGCCCTGGACATTCATAAGTCTTTTGGCGACCTGGAGATTCTCAAGGGGATTTCCTTGCAGGTGCGGCGCGGTGAAGTGGTGGTGTTGATCGGTGCATCGGGTTCAGGCAAGACCACCTTCATTCGCTGCATTAATCTGCTGGAGGACATTCAAGGCGGGCGCATACGCGTCAACGGTCGCTCCATGKGGTATCGCGAGCGCGCCGACGGCAGCCTGGTGCGCGACTCCGAGCGCAACATCGCTCGCCAGCGTCGGGACATCGGCATGGTCTTTCAACGTTTCAATCTGTTCCCCCACATGACCGCGCTGGAAAACATCATTGAGGCACCGATCCAGGTGCTCGGCGTGCCACGCGCCGAAGCGTTGGAACAGGCCCGGGCCTTGCTCGCCCGGGTCGGCCTGGCGGACAAGGCCATGCATTACCCGTCGATGTTGTCCGGTGGACAGCAGCAGCGCGTGGCAATCGCCCGGGCGTTGGCGATGAAACCTCAAGCCATGCTGTTCGACGAGCCCACCAGCGCCCTGGATCCGGAAACCGTCGGCGAGGTCCTGCAGGTGATGAAGCAGTTGGCCGATGACGGCATGACCATGGTAGTGGTCACCCATGAAATGGGTTTTGCCCGGGAAGTCGCTGATCGCGTGGTGGTTCTCGATCAGGGCGAACTGATTGAGCAGGGTCCGCCGGAGCAGATCTTCAGTCGACCGACACACCCGCGAACTCGGGCCTTTCTCAGCCGCGTGCTGTGACCTTCTCAGTCAGGGTTTTTTACCCGGCAATGGAACCGGATACCTGCGGCCATTGAATCTTTGTTTGGAAGAGCTTTTGCCATGTTGAAATTTTCTGCCCACGAATATCCCTATCCGTCGCAACGCCAGAGTGTGTTTGCCCGCCGTGGCATGGTCGCGGCTTCACAGCCACTGGCCGCCGAGGCCGGCATCGAAATCATGCGCAACGGCGGCAATGCCATTGATGCCGCGATCGCTACAGCGGCGGCGCTAACGGTAGTTGAACCCACCGGCTGCGGCTTGGGCGGCGACGCCTTTGCTCTGGTCTGGAGCAAAGGCCAATTGCACGGACTGAACGGCAACGGCCAAGCGCCGGCGGCACTGACGATCGATGCAGTCAAGGCGTGTGGTCACGAGCGGATGCCGCTTTATGGCTGGACGCCGGTCACGGTGCCCGGTTGTCCTTCGGCCTGGGCGGAGTTGTCCAGACGGTTCGGCAAGCTGCCCTTTGCCGAGTTGCTGCAGCCCGCGATCAGTCTGGCCCGGGAGGGCTTCCCAGTGTCGCCGGTGGTCGCCCGACAATGGCAGACTGCTCTGGATGAATTCAGCCCCCATCGAGACCCGGTGCTAGACGCCTGGTTCGACACGTTCCTGATTGATGGCCGTGCGCCAAAGGCCGGTGAATTATTCCGCAACCCGGCGCAAGCCCGAACGCTGGAAGAACTGGCGGACAGCGCTTGCGAAAGCCTCTATCGCGGTGCTCTGGCTCAGCGTCTGGATGCCCATTCCCGTGCCACCGGCGGCTACCTGCGAGCCAGCGACCTGCAGGACTATCGCGCCCAATGGGTGGACCCGATCAGCATCAATTACCGCGGCTACGATGTGTGGGAAATCCCTCCAAGCGGGCAAGGATTGGTGGCCCTGATGACCCTGAAAATCCTTCAGGGTTTCGACTTCGATCACCGAGACAGCCAGCAGACCTGGCATCGTCAATTGGAAGCCATGAAGCTGGCCTACAGCGATGGCCTGCATTACATCACCGATCCGCTGCACATGCGTGTGGCGGTGGCTGATCTTCTCAGCGACACCTATAGCAGCCAACGCCGTGAACAGATCGTTGATCAGGCTCAGCAACCTGATCCCGGCGATCCTCACGCCAGCGGTACGGTGTACCTGGCCACGGCAGATGCRCAGGGCAATATGGTGTCCTTCATCCAGAGTAACTACCACGGCTTCGGTTCTGGCGTGGTGCTGCCAGACAGCGGCATCGCCTTGCAGAACCGTGGGCAGGAATTCAGTCTCGACCCTGACCACGCCAACTGCCTGGCACCGGGCAAAAAGACCTTCCACACCATCATTCCTGGCTTCATCAGTAAAGGTGACGCGCCGGTGGGACCGTTCGGCGTCATGGGTGGCTACATGCAGCCCCAAGGCCATGTGCAGATGGTCATGARCCTGGTGGATTTTGGTCTCAATCCTCAAGCTGCGCTGGACGCACCGCGATGGCAATGGCTGGGAGGCATGAAAGTCGGCATCGAGCAGGGGGCGTCGAGGGACTTGGCCGCTTCGCTGGCCCGGCGCGGACATAAGGTTCAGGTCGATTGCGACCTGATCAACTATGGCCGAGGGCAGATCATCATCCGCGACCCGGACACCGGTGTGTTGTGCGGCGGCACCGAGCCGCGGGCCGATTCCCATATTGCTGTGTGGTAACGGGTAGCTGAAAACAAACGAAGACGACTCGGTCTCTTCTGCGTGAGAAATACGCTGTGCATCCGTGCGCGGAACTGATGCAC
>NZ_JBFTMK010000351.1:0-5345 GCF_056396965.1 Pseudomonas sp. 05N434 | reverse complement strand
ACGTATCAATGTAAGCCTCGGTGGACTCGGCGAACAGCAGATAACCGCCCGGCTTGAGCACCCGATAGAACTCGGCCAGGGCCTGATCCTGCTCGACAAGATGATGGAAGGTCTGGTGGCAGAACAGCAGATCGACACTGGCGTCCGGCACTTTAATGCTCGCGCAGTCACTGCCGATCAGCTCTACCTCCATGCCCTGGCGGGCCGCTTCTTCGCCGCTCAGGTTCAGGCTGTGAGGGTCGGCATCCAGTCCGATCAGATGCTTGGGCGCGAAGGTCTGGCGCAGGTACTGGAACGATTTGCCCTGGCCGCACCCGGCGTCCAGCAAGACCGGATTGCTGGGCAACGGTGTGCTGAACAGGCTGCGCAAGTCATTGATCGCCACTCGCAATACATGGTGCTGCCAGGTGTGGCTGCGCAGGAACCAGAAGCCGAAACGGGTTTCTTCGACGTAGTTGTCGCTCAAATAACTCATGTCGCTTCCCTGGCGCACAGGTCTGAGATCATCCGCAGTCGACGTTTGGCTTCGCTGACGAACGGGTTGCGTTCATCCCAGGCATAACCCGCGAGGATCGAGCTGATCATGCGGCGAATATCTTCTGTACCGCCCTGATAGAAAATCACATCCTGAAAAGTCCCTGCGTACCAGCCTTCGACGTAGCAACGGAAGGTGTCGACGCCGCGCTTGAGCGGTTCGGCGAATTCGGTCTGCCAGTCGACGCTTTCACCTTGCAGTTGGCGGTGCAGCACCCCGGCGGCCATGCTCGCCGAACGCATGGCGATGGTCACGCCGGAGGAGAACACCGGGTCGAGAAATTCCGCGGCATTGCCCAACAAGACGAAGCCAGGGCCATGCAGGGTTTTGACGTTGGCCGAATAACCGCCGATGGTCCGCGCGGGGGTATCCCACACCGCATTGTTCAGCACCCCGGCCAGGCTTGSCGTTTCAGCGATAAAGCCGCGCAGGCAGTCGTCCAGATTCTCGGTGCGGCCTGCGAAGTGTTCGGCGGCTGCCACGACGCCCACCGAGCAGCGACCGTTGCTGAACGGGATGGTCCAGAACCAGATGTCGCGCTGGGTCGGATGGGTGGTAATGAGGATTTTTTCCCGTTCGAAAGCCGGGCTGTCGATACAGTCTTCGACGTGGGTGAACACCGCCTGACGCACCGGAAAGTTCGACGGTGCCTCAAGGTCCAGCAAGCGTGGCAGTACGCGACCGTAGCCGCTGGCATCGAGCACGAAATCGGCCTCGACGCGGTATTGGCTGCCATCTTCGCGAAGCACATCGAGCTGCGGTTTCGCCAAGCTGAAATCAACGCTGACGATGGCTTCGCCGTAACGGACGTCGACTCCCTGCAGTTCAGCCTGATCGGCCAGCAGTTTGTCAAAGTCGGCGCGCTGAACCTGGAAGGTCGTCGGCTTGCCGYTGCTGAACGTCTCACCGAAATCGAAGGTGCTGTACTGATCGCCCCAGGCGAATGCCGCACCGTTCTTCAATTGGAAACCGGCCGCATTGACCGCGTCGAGCATGCCGGCTTCTTCGACGAAATCCAGGCAGTGGGACAGCAGGCTTTCACCGATGGAAAACCGCGGGAAATGCTGGCGTTCGATCATCAGCACATCATGGCCTTTGCGCTTGAGCAGCGCGGCGGCGATGGCGCCCGAGGGGCCGGCACCGATCACCACCACCTGACGACGTTCCATTTCAACTGTTGGCACGGGTGCTCCTTGCCGGGGCGGCGATGTTCAAAGGGATTCGGTGCATGCCGGCGAGTGCCGGCAGCAGGGTTGCGACCAGGCCCATCAACATCAGCGCGAAATACAGCTCGGGGCTGATGAGTTGTTGTTGCAGCAGCAGGTTGAGAAAGACGATCTCGCTCAAGCCGCGGATATTCAGTAAAAGGCTTTCCCGCCAGCGGCTGGCACCTTCAAACGAGACGCCGGCCCAGCCGAGGCCCAGCCAGTTGCCCAACAATTTGCTGGCGATCGGCAACAACAGGAGCGCGGCCAGTTGCACCCCACCGAGATTGTCGAGGGCGCTGTGCACGTTGATCTGCACGATGCCGAACGTGAGGATCAACGGGATGGCGATCCAGGTCTGCAAACGACTCATCCACGCCGTTGGCAATGGCAGTACCAGCGACACCTTGAGCACGGCCATGCACAGCAGGTAACCGATGCCGAAAATCAGCGCATTGAGCTTGAAGTGCTCGGCGACCACCAGCAGCGCGAAGAAGCAGCCGCTGTGCAGCAACGGCTGGCGCAACCCGAGCAGTCGCAGCAATAACGGCAGACAGGCGCCTGCCAGCGGCAGCAAGAGGCTGCTCAGGTGCAGGCTGCCTTGGGCGAACGCGAACAGGGTCCAGCAAGTCAGGTCGATCAGGATCGCGGTCTGCACCAGGCGTCGGGTGGCGGCGGGCGGGTAGTTGATGTGTCGCAGGTACAGGTACAACACCGGAATCGCGGTGATGGCGAACAACAGACCGACCGCCAGCGAGCTGATCCACGGCTGTGGCGGCAGTAACCAGACCGCTGTCGCCAGCCCGCAGGCAAAGGGAATGCAGAAACTCGGCAGGGCGATTTTCAGGCTCTGGCGATCCAGTCGCAGGTCGATCACGTCGCTGAGGATGTGCCCCAGCAGCAAGGCAAAGCTCAGGCTGTAGAGGTTCTTCAGCCAACCCGGCGAGATCAGGTCGGCACCGCTGAGATGCCAGCCTGGTTCGATCCAGAAATACATCAGCAGCGGCAGGCCGAAGGTTGCCAGCAACAACTGGCTGACGATCGGAATCAGACCGAAACGTCGACCGACGTGGGTGGCCATGGCGAACAACACCAGGGCCATGACCCAGAACGCCGCGACCATCATGCTGCTGGCTCCGCAACCGGGGCGGTGTGGACTTGGCGTCCGGCCCACGGCGCCAGGATGAAGCTGTACGCCAGGCCGAGGCTCACCGATAGGCCGAAGTTGCTCACCGCCGGTGTGCTGGACACCGCCAGCAGGCCAAACGATAGCCATGTGGTTGCGGCTGCCAGCATGGTGCCCAACAGGCTCGCGGCGGCGCCGCCGATCTGCTCGCGCATGAGGATCGCGTAGTCGACGCTGATGGCTGTCACCAGCAGCAGGCCGAACAGGCTGAACAGCGTCAGCGGCTGCCCGAGCCAGCCGAGGCTTGCCAGGCTGCACAGGGCCGCCAGTAGTGGCAGGGAGACAATTCGCAGTGCGCCACCGAGACCGAATGGCAGAATCAGCACCAGCACGATCAATACGCAGGAGGCGAGTTTCAATTCAGCGGCGCTGATTTGAGTTGCGGCAAATACCTTGTTCAGGTCGCCGAGGCGGTCGACCAGTTGCACACCCGGCAAGTCCAGCGCCTGGACCCGCAACAACGCCGGATTGTTCAAACCTTGCAGGCTGACCATCGCGGCCACGCCGTTATCGGTCGGCCCCAGCCACAGGGTGCGGTAGGGCTCGGCCAATGGGCCGGCCAGGGCCGCATCGATATCTTCGGTGGGCAGCGCCTGTAGCTTCACCAACTCGGCTTGCAGCGCGTCGGCAGGCACGCCAAGCTCGAGCAACGGTTGCCAGAACTGCGGCAGCTTGCCCAGAGCATCACGCACTTTGCGCTGTTCGCTCGGCGGGCTGACCAACTGGTTGAGCGACAGGTAGCCCTGGAGTTTTTCCAGGTTGACCAACTGATCCAGGCGCTCGCTCAGTGCCGTCTGGCGTTCGAGCAACTCCTGCTGATTGGCCGCGCGCACCAGGAAAAACTGGCTGGTGGGTTGATAGCCGGTGATGCGCGCAATGGTCTGGGCTTCGTCCGTCAGTTGCTGCGGTGCGCCGACCCATTGGCGAATGTCGTTTTTTGTTTGCAACTGCAACAGACCGCCAACACAGAACGCGATCAACAGCGCCAGCAACACCGGCGTGCGTACGTATTTGAGCAGCGATTCACGCAGCGCCAGCAAAGACTCGGCAATGCGCATCGGCCATTGCGCCGGACGCAGTTGCGCGCCCTTGAGCAGCGCCGGCAGCAGGCACACCGCTGACAGATAAGCGCCGAGCAGGCCAGCGGCGGAGAACACGGCAATCTGGGTCAGGGCCGGGAACGGCGTCCAGGCCAGGGCCAGGTAGCCGATGCAACTGGTGATCAGGCTCAGCGTCAGCCCTGGCAGGGTCAGGCGCAACGCAGGCCAACTGTGCCAGGGTTTCAGGCTCCAGCTTTTCGACAGGTAATGCAGTGGGTAATCCACCGCCACGCCGATCAGGCTTGAGCCCAGCACCAGCGTCATCACATGCATCTGACCGAACAGTGCCACGCAGGCCACCGCGCCGAACAGCATGCCCACCAGCACCGGGACGAACGCCAGCACCACCCGCCAACGCCGGAAGGCCAGCAACAGCAGCAACAAAATCCCCATCGTGGCGCCGCCACCGACCCAGGTGATCTCGCGCGCGGCTTGCCGTTGACCGCTGGCGGCATACAGCAGGCCGCTGGCAGCGAGCAGTTGCACATCCGCCTGGGCGGCTTCTTCGCGACTGTGCTGGAGCAGGTCAGCCACTTGCAGCGGCAGGTTCATGTCGAATGCGTTGCCGACGGTTCGCGCCCGCAGCATCACCCAGCTCTTGCCGTCGGCATCGGCGACCAGCACGCCGCTGCCGATGTCCAACTGCACCGAACCGCGCTGTGGCTGGCTGTTCTGGATGCGCCCGGTCAGGCCGAGCCAGTCATCCTGGCTCGGCACCAGGCTGAACCCGGTGAAGGGGTCGAACAGGGCTTGTACCCGTTGCTGGATAAAGGCGTCGGGATGCTCGATGAGTTGCTGACGGTCGGCCGCGGACAGCATCGCCAGTCGGCCTTGCAGCAATTGCGTGCGCAGCGCAGGCAAGTCGGCTTGCAGGTTCCACTGGACCTTTTCGAACACGCCGCTGGCCTGCCACTGCTCACCGAGTTTTTGCGCCATGGCGATGGCTTGCTGACGGTCTTTATGGCCGACCAGTACCAGCATTTCCCGGTTCAACGGTTCTTGCATGCGTTGTTCGGCGCGCAGCTCCAGCGCGTCCGGCGCGGTGCCTGGCACCAGTTCCATCAGGTTGGCCGACAGCGGAGTGCCGTCGCGCCACTGCCAACCGGCGAGTGCGAGTACCGCCAGCAGCAGGACCAGGAACAGCCGCGGCAGCATCCGTTCACTCGGCAAAGTCATGTTGCTCCGCATCGCTCAAAGGTTGGGCGCTGGTGCTGTCCTGCATGCGCAACAGGGTTCGGTCACCCTGGGTTTCGAGCAGTTCGATGTTGTGTACCAGTTCGCCGCCGTCAATGTTGATCTGATTGAACACCTGTTTGAGC
>NZ_JBFTMK010000350.1:0-5365 GCF_056396965.1 Pseudomonas sp. 05N434 | reverse complement strand
GTATTGGGTCGTGTCATCGCCCGTGACGTATTCAAGCCAGGTACCGAGGAAGTTATCGTTCCTGCCGGCACTCTGGTAGACGAGAAGTGGGTCGAGTTCATCGAGCTGAACAGCATCGACGAAGTGATCGTGCGTTCGCCGATCAGCTGCGAAACCCGCTACGGCATTTGCGCCAAGTGCTACGGCCGTGACTTGGCTCGTGGTCACCAGGTGAACATCGGTGAAGCGGTCGGCGTTATCGCTGCCCAGTCCATCGGTGAGCCGGGTACCCAGCTGACCATGCGTACGTTCCACATCGGTGGTGCGGCAAGCCGGACCTCCGCAGCCGACAGCGTTCAGGTGAAGAATGGCGGTACCGTCCGTCTGCATAACCTGAAGCACGTTGAGCGAGTGGACGGTTGCCTGGTTGCTGTGTCCCGTTCCGGTGAGCTGGCAATCGCTGATGACTTCGGTCGTGAGCGTGAGCGCTACAAGCTGCCGTACGGTGCTGTGATTTCGGTTAAAGAAGGTGACAAGGTCGACGCTGGCGCAATCGTGGCCAAGTGGGATCCGCACACTCACCCAATCGTTACCGAAATGAAAGGTACCGTGACCTACGTGGGTATGGAAGAAGGCATCACGATCAAGCGTCAGACTGACGAATTGACCGGTATGACCAACATTGAAGTACTCGACGCCAAAGACCGTCCAGCTGCCGGTAAAGATATCCGTCCTGCTGTGAAGATGGTTGATGACAACGGCAAGGATCTCTTGCTGCCGGGTACCGACGTAATTGCTCAGTACTTCCTGCCTGCTAACGCCCTGGTCGGTGTAGCGGACGGTGCGAAAATCGCGATCGGTGATGTTATCGCTCGTATTCCGCAAGAGACTTCGAAGACCCGTGACATCACCGGTGGTCTGCCGCGTGTTGCCGACTTGTTCGAAGCCCGTCGTCCGAAAGAAGCCTCGATTCTGGCAGAAGTCAGCGGCACCATCGCGTTCGGTAAAGAGACCAAAGGCAAGCGCCGTCTGGTTATCACCCCGAACGACGGTAGCGATCCGTACGAAGAGCTGATTCCGAAGTGGCGTCACCTGAACGTCTTCGAAGGCGAACAGGTAAACCGCGGCGAAGTTATCTCCGACGGTCCGAGCGATCCACACGACATCCTGCGTCTGCTGGGTGTGAGTGCGCTGGCCAAGTACATCGTGAACGAGATCCAGGACGTTTACCGTCTGCAAGGCGTGAAGATCAACGACAAGCACATCGAGACCATCCTGCGTCAGATGCTGCGTAAAGTTGAGATCGCTGAATCCGGCGATTCCAGTTTCATCAAGGGCGACCAGATGGAATTGACTCACGTGCTGGTAGAGAACGAGCGTCTGAGCAATGAAGACAAATTTGTCTCCAAGTTCACTCGTGTTCTGCTGGGTATCACCAAGGCGTCGTTGTCCACCGAATCGTTCATCTCGGCGGCTTCCTTCCAGGAAACCACTCGCGTACTGACCGAGGCGGCGGTAACCGGCAAGCGCGATTACCTGCGCGGCCTGAAAGAAAACGTGGTCGTGGGTCGTCTGATCCCGGCCGGTACCGGTCTGGCTTATCACAGCGAGCGCAAGCGCCGCCGTGATGCTGACAAACCGTTGCGCGTGAGCGCCAGTGAAGTGGAAGCTGCACTGACCGAAGCGCTGAACTCGAGCGGTAACTGAGTTCTGCGGTAGTAAATGAGTGCAGGCCCTGATCGCTCCGTTCATCCAGTCGAGACAATTTGTCGAGGTTGGATGGGGGGAGAGGTCGGGGCCTTGCCTTGACTGGGGGCAAGATCCTCTTTAGACTCTTGTACCCCTAAATTTGGCGGGGATTCGTTCCTGCCATTTTGCTTTTCTTGCAAGACAATAGCGTCGCAAGACAACAGTGGAGCTAGTAGATGGCAACTATCAACCAGCTGGTACGTCAGCCGCGTAAGCGTATCGTCGAGAAATCCGACGTGCCTGCGCTGCAGAACTGCCCGCAACGTCGTGGCGTATGCACCCGTGTGTATACCACTACGCCGAAAAAACCTAACTCGGCACTGCGTAAAGTATGCCGTGTGCGTCTGACCAACGGTTTCGAGGTTTCCTCGTACATCGGCGGTGAAGGCCACAACCTGCAAGAGCACAGCGTGGTACTGATCCGCGGCGGTCGTGTAAAAGACTTGCCAGGTGTTCGTTACCACACCGTTCGCGGCTCTTTGGATACTTCCGGCGTTAAAGGTCGTAACCAAGGTCGTTCGAAGTACGGTACCAAGCGTCCGAAGTAATAGTCGCTTGCAGCAAAAAACCGATTTCTATTTTTCTGAGTCGATAAGAGTAAGGTCGGAGGCGTCCCGAAAGGGCACCGATTCCGAGCGAACCTGAAGACCGTTTGAGGGCTTATCCATGCCAAGAAGACGCGTAGCAGCCAAGCGCGAAGTGCTTGACGATCCAAAATACGGAAGCCAAATCCTGGCCAAGTTCATGAACCACGTGATGGAAAGCGGCAAAAAAGCCGTTGCCGAGCGTATCGTTTATGGCGCGCTGGAAAAGGTTAAAGAACGCAAGAACAGCGACCCCCTGGAAATCTTCGAGAAAGCTCTCGACGCCATCGCTCCGCTGGTCGAAGTAAAGTCGCGCCGTGTAGGCGGTGCTACTTACCAGGTTCCGGTCGAAGTTCGTCCGTCCCGTCGTAACGCGCTGGCAATGCGCTGGTTGGTAGACTTCGCCCGTAAGCGCGGCGAGAAGTCTATGGCTCTGCGTTTGGCTGGCGAACTGTTGGACGCTGCTGAAGGTAAAGGTGCTGCTGTTAAGAAGCGTGAAGACGTGCACCGTATGGCTGAAGCCAACAAGGCTTTCTCGCACTACCGCTTCTAATTTTAGCTTCACTAATTTTGCGAGGGCTTTATGGCTCGTACTACTCCGATTAGCCGCTACCGTAACATCGGTATCGTTGCTCACGTGGATGCTGGTAAAACCACCACCACCGAGCGCGTCCTTTTTTACACTGGCAAAAGTCACAAAATGGGCGAGGTGCATGACGGCGCCGCGACCACAGACTGGATGGTGCAGGAGCAGGAGCGTGGTATTACCATTACTTCTGCTGCTATCACCGCCTTCTGGAAAGGTTCTGAGAAGCAGTACTCGCACGAACACCGTTTCAACGTTATCGATACCCCGGGCCACGTAGACTTCACTATTGAAGTTGAACGCTCCCTGCGCGTACTCGACGGCGCTGTCGTTGTGTTCTGCGGTACTTCGGGTGTTGAGCCTCAGTCGGAAACCGTATGGCGTCAGGCCAACAAGTACGGCGTTCCACGTCTTGTTTACGTAAACAAGATGGACCGTGCTGGCGCTAACTTCCTGCGCGTGATCGGTCAGATCAAGCAGCGTCTGGGTCACACTCCGGTGCCAATCCAGTTGGCTATCGGTTCCGAAGACAACTTCCAGGGTCAGATCGATCTGATCAACATGCAAGCTGTCTACTGGAATGACTCTGACAAGGGTATGGTCCCTGTTCGCAAGGACATTCCTGCCGAGCTGCAAGAGCTGGCTGAGGAGTGGCGCAGCAACATGGTCGAGGCTGCGGCCGAAGCCAACGAAGAGCTGATGAACAAGTATCTCGAAGGGGAAGAGCTCTCCATCGAGGAAATCAAGGCCGCTCTGCGTCAGCGTACTATCGCTGGTGAGATCGTTCTGGCTGTTTGCGGTTCTTCCTTCAAGAACAAGGGTGTTCCCCTGGTTCTCGACGCCGTTATCGACTTCCTGCCTGCTCCTACCGACATTCCTGCTATCAAGGGTTCCAACCCGGATAACGAGGAAGAGGAAATGGAGCGTCATGCAAGCGACGACGAGCCTTTCGCGGCTCTGGCGTTCAAGATCGCTACCGACCCATTCGTGGGTACCTTGACCTTTGTTCGGGTTTACTCGGGCGTGTTGGCCTCCGGCGACGGCGTGATCAACTCGGTAAAAGGCAAGAAAGAGCGCGTGGGTCGTATGGTGCAAATGCACGCAAACGCCCGTGAAGAAATCAAGGAAGTACGCGCTGGTGACATCGCGGCCTTGATCGGCATGAAGGACGTCACCACTGGTGAAACTTTGTGCAACGCTGACAAGCCAATCATCCTGGTTCGCATGGACTTCCCGGAGCCGGTTATTTCGGTTGCCGTAGAGCCTAAGACCAAGGATGACCAGGAAAAAATGGGTMTSGCTCTGGGCAAGCTTGCTCAGGAAGACCCGTCTTTCCGCGTCAAAACTGATGAAGAGACTGGTCAAACGATCATCTCCGGCATGGGCGAGCTGCACCTGGACATCCTGGTTGACCGGATGCGCCGTGAGTTCAACGTCGAAGCCAACATCGGTAAGCCTCAAGTTTCGTACCGTGAGCGCATCACGAAGAGCTGCGAAATCGAAGGCAAGTTCGTTCGTCAGTCCGGCGGTCGTGGCCAGTTTGGTCATTGCTGGATCCGTTTTGCACCTGCTGACGAAGGTCAGGAAGGTCTGCAATTCCTGAACGAAGTAGTGGGTGGTGTGGTTCCTAAGGAATACATCCCGGCTATCCAGAAGGGTATCGAAGAGCAGATGAAGAACGGTGTTGTTGCCGGCTATCCGCTGATCGGCCTGAAGGCTACCGTGTTTGATGGTTCTTACCACGACGTCGACTCGAACGAGATGGCGTTTAAGGTGGCTGCTTCCATGGCGACCAAGCAACTGGCCCAGAAGGGTGGTGGTGAGTTGCTTGAGCCGATCATGGCGGTAGAGGTTGTTACGCCTGAAGACTATATGGGTGACGTGATGGGCGACCTTAACCGTCGTCGCGGCATGATTCTGGGTATGGAAGATACGGTTTCCGGTAAAGTAATTCGTGCCGAGGTTCCGTTGGGCGAGATGTTCGGTTATGCGACCGACGTTCGTTCCATGTCTCAGGGTCGCGCAAGCTACTCTATGGAATTCAAAAAATACAATACGGCTCCGTCGCACATCGTCGAAACCGTTACCAAAAAACAAGGCTGATTCAGTCCTTTAGGCAAGGAGTTAATTGTCGTGGCTAAAGAAAAATTTGATCGTTCCCTACCGCACGTCAACGTTGGCACTATCGGTCACGTTGACCACGGTAAAACCACTCTGACCGCTGCTCTGACTCGCGTCTGCTCCGAAGTTTTCGGTTCGGCTCGTGTTGACTTCGACAAGATCGACAGCGCACCAGAAGAGAAAGCTCGCGGTATCACCATCAACACCGCTCACGTTGAGTACAACTCGAAGATCCGTCACTACGCTCACGTTGACTGCCCAGGTCACGCTGACTATGTGAAGAACATGATCACCGGTGCTGCTCAAATGGACGGCGCTATCCTGGTTTGCTCGGCCGCTGATGGTC
>NZ_JBFTMK010000349.1:0-5366 GCF_056396965.1 Pseudomonas sp. 05N434 | reverse complement strand
ACCCCGATTGCGGTGGACTTCATTGCGGTGAACGACGCAGATCTGCTCAAGCAATTGTCGGGTATCACCGCCCGCCAGTGGTTCGCCGAGCGTGAGCAGTATCAGCGCGACTACCGACAGCTGATGACAGTCTGGGGACTGGAGCTGGTGCCGGGTCAATTCATCGACAAACAACCCTTTCCGTTGGGGGGGAAGCGGGCGGCTGGACTTTTAGTCTTCGCCAGCTATACCACTCCCGGAGCACACCGGTTGCGGCTGGACGATCAAAGCAACGCCTGGCTCAAGTTCGACAGTCGCGAGATGACACTGGTCAGCGATCCCCCGAACTGAACACCGGGGGATTAAGGCGCGTAAACAGACATGTAGGAGCCAGGCCGCCATTGGTGCGGCGTCACGAGAGGTCGAAGGGAATCGTATGAGTCTGCTTCCTGACGCGGTTTGCTGGCATGAGGGCATGCAGTTGCTGCCCCAGCATTTTCAGTTGCAAGGGCTCCGGGCCGAGGCGTTGGTAGCGCATTTCGCCCAAGCATGTAATCCGTGGTTCTGGGGCGTGACCCGCGTTGAATTCGATCCCTCGGCACTGAGCGCCGGGCTGGTGCGCCTGCTCAATTTGCAGGCGACGTTGCCGGACGGTTTGCCGGTCAATTTGCAGGCCGGTGTCGGGCCGATGCTGGAGCTCGACGTCAGTGAAGCGATCGACGCCACGGACAACGCCACTGTCACCGTTTACCTGGCGGTCAGTCCGCTGTGGCGTGCCGGTCAGTTACTGCCGCTCAAGGGGCGATTGCAGTCGGTGGTCGGCGATGCGCTACCGGATCTCACCAGCGGCGAGTACCCCGAATCGATCACGGTGTGGCGCCCGAATCCGCGTTTGTGCACGCAACTGAACAAGGCCGATTCGGTCTGCCTGCCGCTGCTGAGAATTCGCAAGGAAGGCGGCGGTTTTCTTGCGTTGCCTTACACACCACCGACGCCGTGCCTGTTACCCGAATCGGTGGTGGGCCGGCGCGTGGCGGGACTGTGTGCCAGGGCGCGGGAGAAATGCATGTTCCTCGCCGGTCGCTTGCGCCAGGCGCAGCAGGCCGGCAATCAGGATGATTCGATGGAAATCCGGCGTCAGTTGACCGCGCTGTGGGCGCGGTTGCCGGAAGTCGAAGGTCTGCTGAACAGTCGCGTGGCCACGCCGCAGGCGCTGTATGGCTCGCTGCTCGGGCTGACCGGCGCCTGGTCGGCGCTCGATCCATTGGCGGGTGTTCCGGCGTTCGCCCCGCTGGATTTTCTGGAGTTGCAGCGCGGCTATGAAACGGTGCTCGACTGGCTGGAAAAGACCCTCGAACTGATCCGCGCCGGCTATCGCAGCCTGGCGTTCGAGCGCAACGAACAATCCTTCTCGATTCAATTGCCCGACGACCAACCGAGCCAACGGCTGGTCATCGGTTTGCGCATGCCCAATGGCGCCAGCGAACAGGCCGCCAGCGAATGGTTGAGCGGAGCGATCATCGCCTCGCAGCCGCACATCCCATTGCTCAGCCGTCAGCGCATGAGCGGTTTGTCCCATCAGGCCATGAGTCGCAATGAGCAAGTGGCCTACGGCGTCGGCGACGATACGCGGTTGTTCGTGGTGACGGCCGAAGGCCAATGGTTCGACGGGCAGTTGCCGTTGCTGATTGCCGCACCGGCTTCCAGGCTGGCCAGCAGTCCATGGCAAGTGGTGTTGTTTGTGGCCCAGGCGAGTGAAAGTGCTTGATCGAGGAAGGAACGTCATATGTCTGAGGGGAATGCCGGGACAGGTACACGCGGCCTCAACGAAGCGCCGCTGAGCAGTGCTTTTCGCCAGGCCTGGCAGCAATGGTCCCAGGACTGGAGCCAGTTGCCCAAGGACAGCGAAGACGAAGCGCTGGTGGAAGCGGTGGTCGAACTCTCCACGCAAATCTCCCAACGCCTCTGGCGAACGGCCTTCGCCAAAGTCGGTGACGCCGCCACTGAACAAGTCAAAGCGCTGGTCTATGCCTTTGTCGCGCTGGTCGATGAAACCTTGCTGTTCACGCCGTGGCCGGGCCAGTCGGCCTGGCAGGATAAACCCCTGGAATCGCGGATGTACTCCAGTCGTCAGGCCGGCGAGCGGATACCGTTGGCGATCAAGGAACTGCTGGATGAGCAAATCCCTACCACTCGCGATCTGGCCAATGTCTATTTGCAGTGCCTGGTGCTGGGCTTTCAGGGGCGTCTGCGGGGTGAACAGAATCAGGCCCAGCATGAAAAATGGCGCCTGGCGCTGTTCACCTTTGCCTGGCAGCACGAGGCGGATTATGCCGATGTCAGCGCCCGGCTCGAACAACCTTCGGCGGTGACGCCGCTGCAATTGCCGGTGCGTCTTTCGTTGCCCGATGGCTTTCGCCTGGGGTTGGGAATTCTTGCCGTGGTCCTGCTGCTGACCGGGTTGGGGCAGTTGTTCTGGCGTGACATTCGCCAGGAGCTCGAACCGGTCTTGCAACTGACCGATTCGGTGGTCACCTCGGAGCAAGACTCATGAGCACGCTGGGGATTATCGGCCTGATCATCGTCGTGCTGTTGGTGCTGGCGATTGTCGCCGTGGCGGTCTGGTGGTTGCGCACGCAAAGCGGCGCGGCGATCCGCAGTTTTTACCTGGCGGTGCGGCAGATGGAGCAGGAGCAGGGCACCCGGGATCGCTACCAGATTCCCTGGCTGCTGATGCTCGGCAACGAGACTCAGGGCACGCAGTTGTGCACCCAGTGGCGCTTGCAGCCCACCGACAAACCGGGCTGGTTCGGTCGCTGGTGGTCGGACCCCGAAGGTGCCGTATTGGTGGTGCCCCAGGCGCTGTTTTTGCCGGATGAAGGCATGCACCTGCAACGGGGTGGCTGGTGGCGCTTGCTGGGTTTGATCCTGCGCTTGCGCAGTCAGCGTCCGCTGGACGGCGTGATCTGGACGGTGCCGATCAGTCGGCTGGGTAATGCCGAGCAGGCGGCGGCCCTCGGCCTGGCGGCGCGTCGACGTTTTATCGATCTATTGCAGCGCTTCGGTTTGAGTCTGCCGGTGTACGTGGTCGTTACCGGCATGGAAGAGTTGCCGGGTTTTCAGGAGTTGATTAGCGCGCTGCCGGTCGAGGCTCGCGAACGTACGCTCGGCTGGTCCTCGCCCCACGGGCCCGATGCGGTGTGGCAGGCGCAATGGAGCGATCAGGCGCTGGATCAGGTCAACCGGGCCCTGGCGGAATCGATCATCGAAATCGGCGCCTTGTCCGGGCAATTGAGCGTCGATCTGTACGGCTTGCCGGAACGCTTCGAAGCCTTGCGGCGCAATCTGCAATCCTTGCTGGAACCGGTTTTCCAGGGTAATGCGCAAGGCGAAGCACCGCGTTTTCGCGGGGTTTATTTCACCGCCAACCAGCCCTCGGATGACAGCGCCGACGGGTTTTCGGCCTACGACACCGGCTTGCAGCAGAGCGCTTTCGCCCGGCAACTGTGGCAGCGGCGGGTGGTCGCCGAGCGCGGTCTGGCTCAGGTGGTGCCGCGTCTGTTACGCCTGCGTCAGCGCTGGCAGCGCGTGACCGGTGGGGTGGCGCTGGTGGTCGCGCTGCTGTGGGGCGCTGGCATGCTGTGGGTGTGGCAGGACTCGGAAAAGGATGCCCATGAGTTGTCGCGCCTGATGCAAGGGGCGCAGAAAAATTACGTGGCGGTCACGGATGAATCTCATCGGCTGGAGGCGACCCGGCGCAACGTCCAGGGTTTCTGGCGGGTGCTGGAGAAGGCGCAGCGCTGGCGCTTCACCTCGGTGGTGTTTCCGACCTCCTGGTTCTCCTCGCTGGATGCGCAGTTGGAGAACGAATTGCGCCTGACCGCACAAAGTCACTTGTTGTTGCCGCTGCGCGATCTGTTGAGCGCGGATCTGGCGCAACTCAAGACCATTCGCAACACCGAACGACGGGGCAACGTCGAAAGCGAAGACCCGGCCCAATGGCAAAACTACGTCAAGGCCACGGAGCTGGTCGAGCGTGCGGTGAGTCTGGAGCAGCAGAACCAGTGGTTCAGTCAGGCGCTGAACAACACCAAGGCGCCGCTCGAAGACCTGGTGTTGCTGAGCAACAACGCCCTGTCGCTGAACCTCAACGCTGGCACGTTGCAYCGCGCCGGTTTTTACAACCGGGCGCTGCTGGATGTCGACAACAGTGAGTTGAAACCACTTGACCTGACCGTCGAGCGCGCGCAGATCGAGGAGAACTTCCTCGGGCTCATGGAGCGCTGGCTGGACCAGTATTTTCTCGCTGACAACTTTGTCCGTCAGGCCGGTTATCTACGTTTGCACCTGGAGCGGCTAGAGGTCGGCAGCGGCAATTCCCTCACCGAGCTGGAAGATCTGCGGGCGTTGATCGACGACCTGCAAGCGCTGGTCGGCTTGACCAACTCGGCGTGGAGCCGGGGCAAGGGACAGGATCTGGTGCCCGGTTACCGGGCGATGATGGACAAGGTGCGCCAAAGCACATTGCTTGGTCCGCAGGTCGAACAGCAACTGGATCAACAGGCGTCGAAGTTGCAGCAGAGCTTTCGTGACCAGTGGATCACCCAGGCCGGGGCCAGGGACAATTTGCTGATTCAGCAAGGCAGCGGGCAACTGGTCTTGCAGGAGCATGTGGTGCAGTTGAACAACGCGGTGCAGGCACTGTTCAAGCGTGATTTCGTCGCCATCGCCTTGCAGGCGGATCAGTCCGACGTCCCGGATGGACAGGGGCGCGGTGTTGATGGCGACGACCTCGACAGTGCGCTGAACTACTTCGCCAGTTACAAGAGTTATGCCGCCGAAGAGCTGCCGCGCATCCCCCCGGCGTATCGCGGCGCGTTGCTGCAAGCGGCCGAAGGCGCGGTGGTCAAGGCCATGTTGTCGAGCCTGCGCGAGCACAATGCGCAGGTCCAAAGTGGTGTCTTCAATGTGCAGGCCTCTCAGGCGATTGCCTTGCAAAAGGCTTTTGTCGAAGTGCGCCGCAGCGATCTGGCCACGCGTTTGCAAACCGCTTTGAACCGCCGCGCCCTGGCCGACATCGTCAGTGGCCTCGATGAAATCGTCGCCCAGCCGCTGTTCAGCGGGCGCACCGAAATCAGCCAGTGGGACGGCTCGAAAAACTTCGGCCTGCAACTGTATGGCGCCAATGACGTTCAGGATCTGAAACTGAGCCTCAAGCAGCAGTTCAATACCATGCTCGGCATCACCGAACGCCGCACTTCGGCGCTGGAATGGCTGAAAGTCCAGCAACAGAACCTCTCGGCGCTGGATTACGAACGGGTGACGCAGTTCAGTGCGCTCAACGATGAACTGCTCAAATACAAAGAACAGAACCCCGCCAGTTCGCC
>NZ_JBFTMK010000348.1:0-6094 GCF_056396965.1 Pseudomonas sp. 05N434 | reverse complement strand
CCACAATCCTTGTGGGAGCGAGCCTGCCCGCTCCCACAGGTTGTGCGCCTTGGTTGGCCTTGGTGTTACGGCAGCAACACGGCGCGGCGGGCATCACCGAGGATGTCGACGCCGTTGAGCACGAACTTCTGGGTGCGCACGTCGACATCGATCACCGGAACGCCGTTTTCCAGGCGGTTGTAGGTGCGGCAGGACAGCTCGAGGGTGGTCTTGGGCTTTTCACCCATTTTCACGATGGCTTCTTCGAGGACCTTCAGCTTGCCGCCGACGGTGTGGTAGGTGAACCAGGTGTTACCGTCCTGATCCTGACCGGCTTCACGCACGTTCAGCAGGATGTCGTCGCCCAGCTTCACGCCCAGCGCCAGCATCACTTCGGGACCGGCGCCCTGCAGGATCAACTTGGCGCCCAGGGCCTTGGCGCTCTTGGCCATCTCCTCGACGACGAAGCGGCCGCCGACCATGTTTTCCATGTCGAATTCGATCTTCGGCGGGGTGAACTCTTCCACGGTCGCCGACAACGGCAGGCCTTGCAGGGTGGCCGCGATGGCCTGTCTTACGCGGTTGGTAAACATTAGAGAACGTCCTCCAGGAACTGCTCGATGATTTCATCGCGGGCGTTGAGTTGATAAATCATGTGTTCGTTCGGCGCGTAGCGGCCGTAGTCGATGACCACGTACCAGGTACCGTTTTTGTACTTCTCGACGCTGTTCAACGGCTCTCCCATTGCTTGACCTTGGCCAGCGCGGCGATGGCCAGGCTCGATGGCGCCAGGAACACGTTTTTCTTCGCGGCCTTGGAGTACACCGACGGCATGTTGTGCACCAGCAGGCAGCGGTCGAAACCGAGGTCCGCGCCGCCCAGCTCCTGGCTGTAAGTCACTTGATCGGCGACTGCGGCATCCTTGCCGTCGAGTACCACGCGAGCCTTGATGCGTTTGCCGAACGAGGCGAACTCACTGGCCACTGCTTTGGTGCCGGTGAAACCCGGCGCACCGATAATCGTCAGGTCTTCCGGTACACCGCCAAGCGCGGCCAGGCCCAGTTTGCGACCGGTCACTGGCTCGATGCCGCCGATCACGTTGTTCACGGTGTCGGCCGGGGTCGCGCCCTCTTCGACGATGACCACGTAGACCGGCACCTTGACCACTTTCAGGATCTGGAACACCGCGTGAAACAGCGTGCCCGACTCGGTACCGGTCGGGTCCAACAGTGCCTGGGTGGTGAAGCTGTTGATGCGGAACGGGGCGTTACGCGGAATCAGCAGATCCGCTTTCGGCGCAGTGCCGACCAGACCGATGACGTTGTCACCCAGGCCACCCATGGCCTCGGGGGATTCAGTGGCATTGACGGTAATGCCGTTGTGCTCGAAGTTCAAAACCTCAGCCATGGTTATTCAGCCTTCTTGGCAGCGGCCTTTTTGGCCGGGGTGGATGTAGAGGCCGACTCGACGGCCTCGGTTTTTTTCAGCTCCAGACGACCAGCGCTGCGCAGCGCACTGGCTTCCACATCGAGCAGGTCGAGTTCTTGACCGACGCTCGACCAGTGGCCACCTCCGGTGGGGAATGGGACGAGCACGGTGTAGGTTTGGCGTAGTGCCATTTGGGGTTCTCCAGATACGAAAAAGCCCCGGATGAGTGGGGCTGTCGGGTGTTGTGTGATGTGAAGCGGATAAGAAAACGCCCCGTCGGTGCGGGGGCGTTTATTGGGACTGGGCTATAAGCCAAAGAGGCGACGGCGGACGGTGTTCAATCAACGGAAACTCGCCAGCTCCTGGCCAGTTGCGAAGCGCTCGACGATAAGCTTGCAGCTCTGCATATTGAGCTGCGGAAAGAGTGGTCTCGACACCTTCCTCCTGCTCGTCGTGGTGCCGCACAATCACCGCGTCAGTTGTAGCCAACTGGACATTCCGCCACTCTCGTTCGATGCCTGCCAACTCCTCGGCTGACAGCGGAGGCGGATCTATCAAAATCGGATAACCATCAGACTGACGCGCAGCAACCTTTTTGGGACTGGTCGATAGCTCATCAAGGAGACTTAGCCAATACTCCAGAGGTACTTCTATAACATCACTCGGAATATCTGCACCATTAATACCTGTTTYATAAGCGCCGCAGGTACTTGGACTAAAAAAAATCATTTGATCACTCATTTAATACCCCACTGCCCGCCAGCGAACGAACCAGTTAACGTTCGTTTGGCTATTCAAGTTTTTTATTCGCAAAGTGCACCCCTGCTTGGTTTGAGTACCCATAACAAGCATGACTACCGCCATATCACCTCCCTCGTGAATTCCAACTATCGAACTGAAACCGACTGGAAAGGATATGGGGAAAGTTACATAAACAAAGCCGTTTGCATCAGACTGAGCCGTCCCCCATTGGTCCAACGTCCCACTGGGACTTGCTTGATATCCGCTCGTATTAAGACTCGCCTTGAACTGCGGTGAATACTTCAGACCCCCCATACCATGCATACGCCACACTCCAGTTTCCTTGGTAAGGCTGACAGTTTCGCCCCACTTGAGGGTCATGGTTGTATAGAGCGATCCATCCGGGCTTATCTTGTCAGCACCGGCGGCGACAATTGTCTTATCTACGCCAGAAGGATTATGAAGAGTGATCGTTGCCCCAATGGGAACATCCGCCAGCAACGGCAGCGTCACTGTTTGAGCCCCGCCGTAAGCTATGGACAAGAACTGGCCAACGTCGGCTGCCAGTAGTGTGATAGCGCCGCTGGGAGCTATAGATCGGCCGCCCGAAAAGTTCCCGAGCGCCCGCTGTACAAACTCGGTCGTAGGGATCTGCTTGGTATTGTCGAATAGCGTCGGAGTCGGCGCCGTTGGATTCCCCCCAAACGCCGGCGATAACAAACGGGCATATCCTGCTGTGACGTCTTGGAAAGTCAGCGACGTAGTACCTAATACAATTATGCCGTCTGTGATGAGCTGCCAGATCGTGTCGGTAAGCGTAGCCCCCATCTCCACCGAAACTGTTAGTGCCGAAGTTACGTCAACACTTGAGTCAGCATCCTTTGAACGCCCCCAAACACCATTATCCGCAACATAAATTCCGTTATCTTTCGCCTGCACCTGGTTTTTAACGAGCACCCGATCGCCAGCAACTACCGCAACACCATCAATTGTTTGCGCACCACTTAAAACAATGTTGGCCGTTGTAGCCACCCGTACAGACTGTTTCCTGTCGAGCTTGGCAAGCTCATCGGCGACAAAATTCATCACCCACGCACGCGTCGCTTTCACAACCGTGTCGTCAATCAACAACGTCACCAACGCCGCATTACTGGTCTCGAATATCGAACGAATGTAAAACTCTTTCCCCGACCCCGAAGTCGCCAACACCGGCTTGAACGACTCCGGATACTTGACGATGGCGTAAAGAATGCCGGTATCGGTCCAGATCCCGGCCTCACGCACATACCAGCCGCCCACTTCAGGCGGGATAGTCACTTCAGCCAGCAACCAGCTCGGATTCTTCTCATCCTGGAACAGCGCATTGAGCGGCCCACGCCACACTTCACGCTTGAGCGCCGTGGCAGTCGCGGCCGGGTTGTAAACCGCGCCGCCGCCGTCGCCGACGGAAATCTGCGACAACTTGATCGGTGTGCCCGCCGCCTTACAGGCGGTTTCGTAGGCGATCCCCGCATTAGTGAGCAGGGTGTAATAGTCGGCCATTTAGGACCCCTGAGGATAAATAGTGGAGGTTTCGACGCTGTAGAGTCCGGCGGCCATAAAGGCCTGGCCCGAGGCCTCAAGCCCTTCGATGACAATCGGGTAAACCGTGGTCAGCTCACCGCACACGGTGGCGGCGCCGATGACGTGATTGCCGAATGCGCTCAAGCCGACGGAAACCGTCAAGGTGTCGCGTTCGCTTTTGGCATCGGCCAGGCGTCGGTCGAGACGGGCGTCGATTGCTTCGCTGTAGGGCTGTTCGGTAAAGGCCCTGACGGAAAAACTGTAAGGCGGGCCGGGTGGCGTTTGCTCGTACCAGGCACGAATCTCCGGCACCAGCCTCAACCCCTTGGCCGCGCTTTCCAGCGCCTTTCGTGTCCCGGCCTGTCGTGCGGTGGGCCAGGCGAGTTCGACCGTCAGGCGTTTTTCCACCTCGGGCGCCTCGGCGCTCCATTCGCTGACCCCGCGATCTGCGCCCAGATATGGCAGGAATGCCAGCGGTGTTTCGGCAGGATTCATCAGGTCGGGGAACGGTGGATCGATGCGCTCGAGCAACCGAGCGAAACCGAGATCAAGTGCCTTTTCCAGCGGTGAGCTGTTGGCCGGCAACAGGCTCGGGCGAGGTGTGTCGTCACTCATAACGTATCCACCTCGACCTCGACGCCCGTGCAATACGGCGCTTGAAAAGCGCTCGTCACAATCGGTGCCACTGGCTCAAGAATTTGCAGTTGAACCGCGCCGGCGCTGTGCAGCGTGTAGTCGATCCAGCTCGGGTCCACTCGCCCTTCCAGGCGATGACAGGCATCGGCATACGCCTGCAGCTGCTGTTGCGCGGCAACCTTGGTCAGCCCGGAATCGGGGCCCGGGTTGATCTTCGCGATCACCCGGATTTTGTAGTTCTTGATTTGCGCGCCMTGCACGGTGACCAGGTCCGTTTCGGGCCGGACATCAGGCCGGGCGAAATGCTGGCGAACACCGTCGAGCAGTGCTTGGGATGGCGTGCCATCGCCCTCCCGGGAAAGCACCGTGACCGTGACTTCGCCTGGCGCGGTCCGGCGCCCGTTGCCGTCCTTGACCTGCGCGACATAGCCGTCCGGGTCGAAGGTGTAAGTGACCGTCACCACACCCGCCGCGGTGGTTTCCACCTTCACGACAGGCCGTTCGCCAAGGGTGAAGATCTCGCGCCGATACTGCATCCGCGAGCCCGCCGCCGGTGCATGGGGCGCCAGGTAATAACGCAACCGGGCGTCGTCATCGCTCTCGTAGACCGGATCGATAGGCGGGAATGCCGCCGGATCGCCCGGGTCCAGCAACTGGCGCTCAAGCCCCATGTCCGCGAGGCGCGCGTCGAGGTTGGTGCCGGTGGCCCACCACGCCAGCATCTGCTTGATGCGAGCGTTGTATTTACGTTCGTGGGTTTGCAGCCGCACACAAAACGCCTCAAGGGCCAGGGTCAGCAACTCGCTTTCGTTTTCCAGGCTGACCGCAAGCTTGGCCGCGCTCTCGGGGGAACGGGCGCCGACGTACTCGACAACGAAGGTCTTGAACTCCGCGAGCAGATCCTCGAACGCTTCGACCGTGACGATTGCCGGTTCGGCCAACTGGTTCTGGCCAGGTATCAACATACTCATGCCACCACCTCAAAGGTCTGTTGGCGGTTTTTCCAGGTGCCGGCGAAACGCAACAACAACCCGGCACCGTAGCGGCTGGCCACAATGACCTGCGGCTCGAAATCGTCGATGCCGTTGTACTTGTTGTAAAACGCTTGGGCGGCATGGCTCTGGGCGAGAATCAGCAGGTCGTCGCCGAGGTTCTGCCCCAGCAACTCAGTGAGTGCGCAACCATACAAAGGGCGCTTCTGACGCGTGCCCAACGGCGTGGTCAGCGCCCGGGTGGCGCGCTGCACGAACTGCAGCCAGTCGTCGACCGTTGCGCCGGTGTTTCTATCGATTCCGATCATGGGAAGCTCTTTATGCAGTACTGATGACGCGGCCCTGGTGATCCACCAACGGGCCGCTCAGATGCACACCGGAAGCGTCGAGCCGCATGCCGACGGCGCCCAGTTGCAATTCGATGGCCTCAGGCTTCATTGCCAGCCTCGCCGGGCCAATGTTCAACTCGAGGGATTCATGGGAGCCGGTGAACGCCGCCGGGCCGTTTTTCCAGTGCAAGGTATGGCTGGCGTGGTCGTAACTGCTTTCCGTGCCGTCCTGATAGAGGCGACGCGTCAGCGATGCCTGTGTCGAGACGGGCGGGAACTGACCGCCGTTGAGACCGAACAACGCCACCGACTGCCCACCGCCCTCACCACCGCCGTGGTTCAACAGCAAACACTGCTCGCCCACGGAGGGAATCCGCGACTCGCTCTGCGCGCCAGCACTGGGGTTGAAAAACCGGATCGCCGGGG
>NZ_JBFTMK010000347.1:0-5408 GCF_056396965.1 Pseudomonas sp. 05N434 | reverse complement strand
CGTCGAATTCGAGTCGGCCCTTGTGGATCACGTCATAGGCCTTGAGCACCAGGCGGGTTTTGACTTCGGGGGAATAGCTGAAGGTGGTCACCGCCGGGAAGAACTGACGCACCAGCTGCGCCACGCCGCTGCCCAGACCGGTCACATCGATGCCGATGTAGGTCACCCAATAGCGGTCGCACACGCTCTTGATGAACGCAGCTTGTGCGGCGAAGTCCATGCCCCGGAACTGGTGGCGTTCGAGGATGCGGAACTTGCCACCGGGCACCAGCGGCGGCGCGACCACCACTAAGCCCGAACAGTCGCCCGTCTCGGCCGGGTCGTAGCCAATCCACACCTGACGGTCGCCGAACGGGCGCATTGCAAACGGCTTGTAGTCCTCGGCCCACTCGACCCAACTGTCCACCATGCACGACTGCAACAGGGTCAGCGGGAAGATGCTCGCGCCGTCATCAACAAACTCGCACATCAGCAGATTGGCGAATGCCTCGGGACTGTACTCGCGGCGCAGTTCCTCGATGTCGAACAGGTCGCAACCACCCCGCTCCGCGTCCAGAATCGTGACGATCTGTCGCCACAACCGATCCTCGCAGAACCGCCCTTGCTGAAGCGCCCCATGGGACACATCCACCTTCGTATGCTGGGCGGCAGGCTTGCCCTTATTGAAGCGCTCGCCTGTCCAGAATGTGTACGCCTCGTGAGCCATGCTCGACGGCGTCGAAAAGTAGGTCTTGCGCCACTTCTTGTGCATCGCCATGCCCGAGGCGACCTTGTTCAATTCCTCGAACTTGAACGTCCAGAAGAACTCGTCGAAGTAGAAATTGCCGTGATAGCCCTGGGCGGTACGGGCATTGGTGCCGAGGAAAAACAGCTCGGCGCCGTTGGGCAAGACGATGGGATCGCCGGTCAACTCGACGCCGATCACCTCGCGGCAGAACGCCTGAATGTAGCCCCGGAACAGATAGGCCTGGTTCTTCGAGGCCGACAGAAAAATCTGATTGCGCCCGGTGTCCAGAGCATCGATGAAGGCCTCGCGGGCGAAGTAGTAAGTGGCGCCGATCTGCCGGCTTTTGAGGATGACGCGGGTACGCTGATTGCCGGCCCGGTACCAGTCTTTCTGATAGTCGAAACAGCCGTCGATGAAGGCTTCGCGCAGCAGCTCGATCTGGYCTTCGCTGATCTCGTTCTTCGGGGCTTTCTTCTTCGGCTCGGCGTTGCGTTTAGCCAGGTTCGGGTTGAGGTCGGTTTCGGTACCTCCAGCCTGATAGCGCTGGATCCGCGCCTGGCGTTCCAGCTGCCGGTGCAGCAGATCAATCTCCTTGAAATCGCCTCCGCTCTTGTTGTCCTTGAGGAGCAACTGCACCAACCGCGCTTCCAGCGCCCCGCCGATGCGCTCGACGTTGTCCGCCCGATCCCACTCGTCACGGGCCTTCCAGCTGTGTAGCGTTTTTTCCTTTTCGCCCGTAGCCTCGGCAATCTCGCAGATACGCCAACCCATCCAGTACAGGAACTTGGATTGGCGGCGGGGATCGATGGGCAGCAGTGCGGTCGTAGTCATGGCCGCGATGCTGCCGCCCATGCCTGCGACTCAATAGCACCGCCCCTTGTACCTCCCTCCCCTACAGTCCCGCCTCGTTGCCGCAACTCGCGCGCGTCACGACCATGCCCCTCATTGCAACGCACTTAGCGCCCAACGCATTGAGGATTCCCGGCATGAAGAAATTCCGCAGCAACTGGTTCCGCGTCGCCGTCGAGGGCGCTACCTCTGACAAGCGCACCATCAAACGCAACTGGTTGGAACAGGCGGCGAAGAACTTCAACCCGTCCACCTACGGTGCCCGCATCTGGCTGGAGCACTACCGCAGTGTGCTGCCGGACAGTCCGTTCAAGGCTTACGGTGACGTGCTCGCGGTGAAGACCGAAGAGGTGGACATCAATGGCCAGAAGAAGCTGGCTCTGTTCGCCCAGATTGAGCCGACGCCCGACCTGATCGCCATGAACAAGGCCAAGCAGAAGGTCTACACCTCGATTGAAATCGACGACAGCTTCGCCGACACCGGTGAGGCCTACATCGTTGGCCTGGGGGTAACGGATTCCCCAGCCAGCCTGGGCACCGATGTCCTGGCGTTCTCAGCCCAGAAACCTGACGCCAGCCCGTTCAAGGATCGCCACTATTCCGCGACCTCGATGTTCACCGAGGCGGTCGAGACCGAGCTGACGTTCGAGGAAATCGAAGAGAAGCCCGGCATCGGTGCCCAGCTCTTCAGCAAGGTGCAAACCCTGCTCAAAGGCAAACAAGCCAAGGACGACACCGAGTTCGCCCAGATCAGCGAAGCCGTCGAAGCCGTGGCTGAGCACGTCAAGGATCTGCCCGAGCAACTGGCCGCCGAGAAAAAATTCTCCACAGGCCTGCAAACCCGACTGGATCAGCTGAGCAAGGACTTCACCGAACTGAAGGACAAGCTCTCCACCACCCAAGACCACAGCCAGAAGACGCGCCCTCCGGTAACCGGTGGCGATAACCAGGTCATGACCGACTGCTGAAGCCGGCCCACCCCAAGCCCCGAATAACGAAGGACGACATCCATGCGCAACGATACCCGCAACCTCTTCAACGCCTACCTCGGCCAGTTGGCCAAGCTGCACGGCGTACCCAACGTCACCACCAAGTTCGCCACGGCGCCGAGCGTCACCCAGACGCTGGAAACCCGCATGCAGGAATCCAGTCAGTTCCTCAGCGCGATCAACATCTACGGTGTGACCGAACAGATGGGCGAGAAGATCGGGATGGGCATCGGCGGGCCGAACGCCGGCACCACCGACACCACCCAGAAGGATCGCGAAACCACCGACATCACCACCCTCGATGACCGCGGCTACTTCTGCTCACAGACCAACTTTGACACCCACCTGCGCTACAGCAAGTTGGATGCCTGGGCCAAGTTCCCCGACTTTCAGGCGCGCATCCGTGACGCGATCCTCAAGCGCCAGGCGCTGGACCGTATCCTGATCGGCTGGAACGGCATCAGCCGCGCCGCCACATCCAACCCAGCGACCAACCCGCTACGCCAGGACGTCAATGTTGGCTGGCTGCAAAAGATGCGCACCGAAAACGCCGCGCGGGTGATGAAGGAAGTTGTCGAGGGTTCGAACAAGATCACCATCGGTGCCGGCAAAGACTTCACCAACCTCGACGCCCTGGTGTTCAGCATGGTCGAAGAGTTCATTGCGCCGTGGTATCAGGAAGACCCTGACCTGGTGGTGATCTGCGGTCGCCAGCTGCTGGCTGACAAGTACTTCCCGATCATCAACAAGGACAACGCCCCGACCGAGATGCTGGCCGCCGACATCGTCACCAGCCAGAAACGTCTGGGCAACCTGCCGGCGGTGCGCGTGCCGTACTTCCCGGCCCGCGGGCTGCTGGTCACCAAGCTGGAAAACCTGTCGATCTACTGGCAGGAAGGCAGCCGTCGCCGCACCGTCCTCGACAACGCCAAGCGCGACCGCGTCGAGAACTACGAGTCGGTGAACGACGCCTACGTGATCGAGGATCTGGAATGCGCCTCGCTCGCCGAAAACATCGAAATCGCGTCGTAAGGGGTGGACCATGACGAACCCCTGCCGTCGCCACTTCCAACGGGTCACTGCCGCCATCGAGGCGGCAGCGGCCGAACCCACCCAGACCATGGCCGGCGCCACCGCCTACGAGCATCAGCTCAACCAACTGCTGCAAGACCGCCTGCGCCTGAAACAGGTGCAGTCGAACCAAGGCAAGGCCGAACTCAAACGACAACTGCTACCGGACTACGTGCCCTACGTGCAAGGCGTGCTGGAGGCCGGCAAAGGTGCCCRGGACGAAGTGCTGACCACCGTCATGGTCTGGCGCTTCGATGCCGGCGAYTTCACCGGTGGCCTCGACATTGCCCAGTACGTGCTGAAGCACAAGATGGTCATGCCCGACCGCTTCGCCCGCACGTTGGGCTGTCTGGTCGCCGAAGAAGTCGCCACGGCGGCGTTCAAGGCGCAGAAGGTCAGTGAACCGTTCGACCTGGTCATCCTGCACCGCACCGCCGAGTTGACCGACGCCGAAGACATGCCTGACCAGGCCCGCGCCAAGCTGTTCCTGGCCACGGGCCGCGCGACGCTGGAAGGCGTCACCGAAGAACAGCCCGGCCAACCGGGTCAAGTGCAAGCCGGCATCGACCTGCTAAAGAAGGCCATCGAGCTGCACGATGCCTGCGGCGGCAAAAAGGATCTGGAGCGGGCCGAACGCCTGCTCAAAAAATTCACCGCCATTGGCGGATAACCGAGCGTCCCCACGCACCCCGCCGGCTCGGGGCAGATCGGCCAGGCCGCTCCTCCTGAACGTGAAGCCCCGACCACCGGCGACCTATAACAGAGCGCAGTTCCATGAGCGGATTCGTAGCGGGCGGCACGGCCCCCACCGGCCACATCAACACCGACCCTTTCTGGCCATCGATCGATCTGGATGACGTGCGCGGCACGCTGAGAATCGATTCGAGCGTCACCCTAATTCGCCTGGAAACCGCGACCATCGCCGCTGCCATCAGCGTCAACCGCGAGTTCACCGAGTGGCGCCGGGCCAAGCAAGCCAATGGCTACGCCACTCTCGCCGACGTCCCGGCCGAGAAGGTCAAAGACGTCTCGCAATACATCCACCTGTACCAGCGCGCCATCTACGCCGCGACTGGTGCGGAAATCTGCGAGCGTTACCGCTCCTACGACACCACCAACAGCGGCAACCAGAACGCCGACGACCTCACTCCAAGCATCGACGAACTGCGCCGCGATCAACGCTGGGCGGTCCGTGACTTCCTTGGCCTCGGCCGCACCACCGTGGAGTTGATCTGATGGCCGTCACCGTCCGCACCCAGCAAAACGACACCGTCGACGCCCTCTGCTGGCGTCACTACGGCCGTACCGCTGGCGTGACCGAAGCCGTACTCGACGCGAACCCTGGCCTGGCTGATCACGGCCCGGTGCTGCCCCATGGCCTGACGGTGCAAATGCCCGAAGCCCAAACAGCCGCGCCGCAGCGGCAGATGGTGAACCTATGGGACTGACCCACCCATGCCGCGTCCTTGAAACCACCCACACTGGACCATGGAATGAAACGCATGCCTGAACGTCCCGATACCTGGGCCTGGCTCGCCGCCTGGCTCGAACAAAACTGGCCGACCCTCTACGCCGGCATCCTGGCTCTGATCATCGCGGCCCTTCGGATCATGTATGGCGGTGGCACTTTACGTCGCATGGCAATCGAGGCCCCGCTTTGCGGCGCCTTGGCACTGGCCGCCAGCCATGGCTTGTCGCTGCTGGGTATCCCCGCATCGACCGCGCCATTTTTCGGCGGTGTCATCGGCTTGCTGGGCGTCGAAGGCACACGC
>NZ_JBFTMK010000346.1:0-6208 GCF_056396965.1 Pseudomonas sp. 05N434 | reverse complement strand
GCCGATGCAGTGGTCCTGATCGAAGTCGACGATACCGTTGGCGTGTTTGATGATCGCGCCGGGGCTCGGGCATGCCGCCAGGCAGCCGGGCTCGGCGCAGTGCATGCAGCCGTCCTTGCGGATCAACCATTCGAGGTTGCCGGCGTCGGTTTCATGCTCGGTGAAACGCATCAGGGTCCACGTGTCTGCGCTGAGGTCGTGAGGGTTGTCGTAGGTGCCGAGGTTGTGACCGACGTCGTCGCGTAGCTCGTTCCATTCCGAGCAGGCGACCTGGCAAGCCTTGCAGCCGATGCACTTGGTGGTGTCGATCAGCTTGGCCACTTCCCCTTGGGTACGCACCGAGGGCGGCACGGTGGTGGTGGCCGAACGGGCGATGATGTCTTGGCTGGCCATTTAGATTTTCTCCACGTTGACCAGGAATGACTTGGATTCCGGGGTCTGTGTGTTGCCATCGCCGAGGAACGGCACCAGGGTGTTGGTCAGGTAACCGTGGCGGGTGGCGCCGGTGAAACCCCAGTGCAACGGGATACCGATCTGGTGCACCACCTGATTGTTGACCTGCAGCGGACGAATCCGCTTGGTCACCACCGCCACTGCTTCGATATGTCCGCGCTTGGAACTGACCCTAACCCGGTCGCCAGCGGCAATCCCCTTCTCCTTGGCCAGCGCCTCGCCGATTTCGACGAACTGCTCGGGCTGGGTCACGGCGTTGATCGGGCAATGCTTGGTCCAAAAGTGGAAGTGTTCGGTCAGCCGGTAGCTGGTCGCCGCATAAGGGAAGTCCTTGGCCTGGCCCAGGGCACGTCGGTGCCGGTCCAGACCTTGCCGTTCCACCACACCAGGCGCTTTTTCGCATCCCACGGTTTGCCTTGAGGGTCGCAAGAGGCACGGTTATAGAGAATCCGTCGGTTCGCCGGCCAGGCCCAGGCCCACCCGAGGTTCTGCTTCATGCCGTAAGGATCACTGTTGTCACGACGGGCCATGTTGTTGCCCTGCTCGGTCCAACTGCCGCAGAAGATCCAGCAACCGGAGGCCGTGCTGCCATCGTCCTTGAGTTGGGCGAAACCGGACAGCTGCTGACCGGCCTTGACCACCGCGCCCGAAGCGTCGGTGACATCGGCGATGGCGTAGCCGTTGAATTCCCGGGCCAGTTCTTCCGGTGTCGGGTCATCCGGTACTTTGTAGGGCCAGTCGAGCTTGAGGATCGGCTCGGCCCAGGCGCCACCATTGGCCTGATAGCGCTGACGCAGGCGCATGAACAGCTCGGCCATGATCTTCACGTCGGTGCGCGCCTGTCCCGGGCCGTCGGCACCTTTCCAATGCCATTGCAGCCAGCGGCCGCTGTTGACCAGCGAGCCGTTTTCTTCGGCGAAACAGGTGGTGGGCAGGCGGATGACTTCGGTCTGGATGTCGGCCGTCTGCACATCGTTGTAAGGCCCGACGTTGCGCCAGAACTCCGAGGTCTCGGTGGCCAGCGGGTCCATCACCACCAGCCACTTGAGTTTGGCGAGCGCCTTCATCACCCGGTTCTTGTCCGGCAAGGCGGCGATCGGGTTGAAGCCCTGACACATGTAGCCGTTGACCTGGCCCTTGCCCATCATGTCGAACATTTTCAGGATGTCGTAGCCGGGAATGTCCAGTTTCGGCAGCCAGTCGTAGCCCCAGTGATTCTCGGCGGTGGCATTGGCGCCGTACCAGGCCTTCATCAGGCTGACGTGGAACTTGCCGTAATTCTGCCAGTAGGACATCTGCCCGGGACGCAGCGGTTTGAGGGCGCGTTTGGCGATGTAGGCGTTGTAGTCCTGTTCGGCTTCGGACGGCAGGGTCAGGTAACCGGGCAACAGGTTAGACAGCAAGCCGAGGTCGGTCAGGCCCTGGATGTTGGAGTGCCCACGCAAAGCGTTGACGCCCCCGCCCGGCATGCCGATGTTGCCCAGCAGCAGTTGCACCATGGCCGCGCTGCGGATCATCTGCGAGCCGATCGAGTGCTGGGTCCAGCCCAGGGCATAGAGAATCGTCATGGTCTTGCCCGGTTGCGCACACGTGGCAATCTCTTCCCAGATTTTCTTCATCGCGTCGGTGGGCATGCCACAGACCTGACTGGCCAGCTCCAGGGTGTAGCGGCTGTAATGCTGCTTCATCAATTGATAGACGCAGTGTGGGTCCTGCAAGGTCGGGTCGACTTTGGCAAAGCCGTCCTCGCCGATCTCATACCCCCAGCCGGACTTGTCGGTGTAGCTGCGCTTGCTCGCGTCGTAACCGCTGAACAAGCCGTCCTCGAAACCGTAGCCGGCCTTGACGATGAACGACACGTCCGTATAGGCCCGCACGTATTCGTGCTGGATCTTGTCTTCGGTCAACAGGTAATTGATCAGCCCGCCCATGAAGGCGATGTCGGTGCCGGTGCGGATCGGTGCGTAATAGTCCGCTACCGAGGCCGTACGGGTGAAACGCGGGTCGACCACAATCAGCCGCGCCTTGTTGTGGGCTTTGGCTTCGGTCACCCATTTGAAACCGCAAGGGTGTGCTTCTGCTGCGTTGCCGCCCATCACCAGAACCAGATTCGCGTTGGCGATATCGGTCCAGTGGTTGGTCATGGCACCACGGCCATACGTCGGGGCAAGACTTGCCACCGTCGGGCCATGTCAGACACGTGCCTGGTTATCGAACCCCAGCATGCCCAGACTGCGAATGACCTTGTGGGTGATGTAACCCGCTTCGTTGGACGAGGCCGAGGCCGCGAGGAAACCGGTGGTCAGCCAGCGGTTCACCGTTTGCCCCTGGGCGTTCTTCTCGATGAAGTTGGCGTCACGGTCGGCCTTCATCAGGTCGGCGATACGGTCCAGCGCTTCATCCCAGGAGATCCGCGTCCACTCCTTGGTGCCGGGCTTGCGCACTTGCGGGTATTGCAGACGGCTGGGGCTGTGAATGAAGTCGAGCAGGCCTGCGCCTTTTGGGCAGAGGGTGCCGCGATTGACCGGGTGGTCGGCATCGCCTTCGATGTGAATGATGCTCTGGGCGACATTCTTCGCATTGTCGCCCTGGCTGTACATGATCAAGCCGCAGCCGACCGAGCAGTACGGGCAGGTGTTGCGGGTTTCATGGGTATGGGCGAGCTTGAAATGACGCACTTGTTCGGCGAAGGCTGGCGTCGGGGCCATGCCCAGCGCGCCAAGGGTGGATCCTGCAAGGCCGAGACCAGCGACCTTGAAGAACTGACGACGGTTGAGGTCCATCGTGCACTCCTGATCAGGTGGAAGCCCGGTGCGTTGGCCGGGTTTTTCTGGACGATCACGGTGACGGCAACGGAACTACCGCCAATTAGAACTTTAGACAATGTTGTGGTGCACGGTCTGAAAACCGACCGTCGGCGGCTTGCCGGTCATGCCCTGTTGCACAACTCGCCAGCAGTGAAGGTTGGCGCTTATCATGGCCGCCGGATTACCCCCTCTGCCTTTTATGAGACTGAGCATGACTTTCGATTTTGATCAGGTGTTCGACCGCCATGGCACCGGCAGTACCAAGTGGAGCCGCTACCCGGCCGACGTGTTGCCGATGTGGGTCGCCGACATGGACTTCGCCGCACCGCCGGCGATCATTCAGGCCCTGCAAAAACGCCTGGAACACCCGATGCTCGGTTACAGCGTGGCCCAGAATGACTTGCGTGACGCCATCGTCGCCGACCTGTGGGACAAGTACGCCTGGCGTGTGCAGCCCCAGGAACTGGTGTTCCTGCCGGGTATCGAATCAGGCTTCAACATGGCCCTGCATGCACTGGTTCAGCCGCAACAGAACGTGGTCGTGCAGACACCCAACTACCCACCACTGCGTCATGCGCCGGGCCACTGGCAGCTGAACAAGGTCGAACTGGACTTCAACGTGCTGGCCGATGGCACGTACGCCACGCCACTCGATGCCTTGCGCCAGGCTCTGCAAGGCGGTGGCGCGTTGCTGCTGAGCAACCCGCATAACCCGCTGGGCAAGGTCTTCCCTCGGGAAGAACTGCAAGCGGTTGCCAACATCTGCCTGGAACAGGATGCGTGGATCATCTCCGACGAGATCCATTCCGAGCTGTGCTTCGATGGGCGCGTGCATATTCCGACCGCCTCGCTCAGCCCGCAGATCGCCAAGCGCACCATCACCTTGATGTCGGCCAGCAAGGCCTACAACATCGCTGGCCTGAAGACTGCGTTCATGATCATTCAAGACGCAGCGCTGCTCCATCGCGTCAACCATGCCCGCTGCGGCATGGTCGACAGCGTCAACCCGCTGGGCCTGGAAGCCACCCGCGTCGCCTACAGCGAAGGCCGCCCATGGCTGACCGAACTCATGGCCTACCTGCAAAGCAATCGGGACTATCTGGTGGAGGCCGTTCGCACGCGGTTGCCGGGCGTGACCATGAACGTTCCCCAGGGCACTTATCTGGCGTGGCTCGATTGCACGGCACTGGGGCTGGACAACCCGCAGCAATTCTTCCTCGAACAGGCCAGAGTCGGGCTGAGCGCCGGGCTGGATTTCGGCGATCACGCCCGGCAATTCGTGCGCTTGAACTTCGGCTGCCCACGGGCGTTGCTGGAAGAAGGGATTGCGCGGATGGAGCGTAGTTTGCGCAACCGCTGACTCGTGCGGCAACCACGGATCAACTGTAGGAGCTGAGCTCCTACAGCGCGGATTATCGGTACACGTATTTGACGATGTAAGCGTACAGCTCGTTGTAGACGAAGTTCGGGACATAGCGGGCATGGGTCCGGGACTTATGCAACGCCACATGACATTCTTTGACCATTTCGTCCCGGTCGGTCATCGTGAAGACATGTTTGTCGATGATGCCGGAATAGACACCGTGCGAAAAATGCGCGTTGAGTGTCGTCGAGTCGATCGCTCCGTTGGCGGCCTTTGTGTAGGTGCTCTGAGCGCGCAAGACACGGTCTTTCAAACCACCAAACCCACGCTCGTACAAGATGATTTGCGAGCCGCTGATCGCCTTTGCGGCTGTCTCGAAGGCCGGGATGATCGCTTGTGCATATCTCATGCTGGCCTCCAGCTTTGATGCCGGGAGAAATCTTTCCATTTCCTGATCTTCCAGGCTTTTCAGTGCTCTTTTGATGCTCGATACATGAGCGAACTCCTGATTGCAGGCGACGATGTGAGTTTCGAACTGGTAGCCGGCAGCCGTCGCCGTCGGTGGGAAAGCCGCGAAATCGATGCTGTCGAATGCACATTCCATGATGATGTTGTATTTGTTTTTAAACGCCTCGGTGAAGATCTTCGTACTCACATCCCGGACAAAAGCCTCCGTATGTTCATAAGCGTGCAGGACACCGAGTTTGATCATTTCTGCGTATTGAGGGTGTTTTTTTCGGTATTCGGGCAAGTACAGCCGGACATAATTGGCATAGCGGTTGGTGGGCAAAAGGCTTTTTTCCAGCAGATAGGTTTTACCCGAGCCCTGTACCCCCGCGACAATCAGCATCTTGGGGAGTGTTTCGGCGGTGATGCCACTGAATAATGTGGTGGTGATTTCAGTGAACGCTGCGGTGACTTGTTCTGGCGTGTAAGCGTAATTCGGTGCTACTGACATACCTTGATTTCCTTATCAAAGATTCGCTTGAAAGTGATTGCCTGCCCTTTGAATAAAGCGGTGTTTCGTTGTTTGTTCAAACGAGCGTGTCTTTCAAGATATGTCACTGTTTTACAAGGTAAAAACTCCTACAAACCAGAAGGAAATTGCGTCAGCTCAACGGACCACCAACGCGGCAGCAATTGCTTGACCTTACTCTCCCCAAACCGGTCGTCGATCAGCATCACCACCCCTTGATCCTCTCGTGTACGGATCACCCTTCCTGCCGCCTGCACCACTTTCTGCAGACCTGGAAACAGGTAGGTGTAGTCATAACCGGCACCGAAAATCGCCGCCATGCGCTGTTTCAGCTGTTCGTTGACCGGATTGAGTTGCGCCAGCCCCAGGGTGGCGATGAAGGCGCCAATCAAGCGGGCGCCGGGCAAATCGATGCCTTCACCGAACGCGCCACCCAGCACCGCAAAACCGATGCCCTGCCCGTCGGCGGTGAACTGGTCGAGAAAGTCCTGACGCTGCGCTTCCCCCATGCCCCGGGACTGCGACCACAGCGTGATCTGCGGATACCGCTCGGCCAGCAACTGCGCCACTTGCTGCAAATAGTCGAAGCTGCTGAAAAACGCCAGGTAG
>NZ_JBFTMK010000345.1:7500-8524 GCF_056396965.1 Pseudomonas sp. 05N434 | reverse complement strand
CCTATATAGAGCGCCATGGCTTAGCGTTTGCTCGAAGCCAACAGGGTGGCTTTCTCTTGGTCCATACGCGCCATCAGCGGTTGGCTTTGCGCAAGGAAGCGTGAGCGTTCAGCTTTGGAGATCGGATCGGCCATCGCTACCTTCTGACCCAGCGGGTCGACGTGCACACCATTGACCTGGAACTCGTAGTGCAGGTGCGGGCCGGTGGAGAGGCCGGTGGTGCCGATGTAGCCGATCACCTGACCTTGCTTGACGCTGCCGCCAGTCTTGATGCCTTTGGCGAAGCCCTGCATGTGGCCGTACAGCGTACGGTAAGTACTGCCGTGCTGGATAATCACGGTATTGCCGTAACCGCCGCGGCGACCGGCCAACAATACCTGGCCGTCGCCGGCAGCCTTGATCGGTGTGCCGCGCGGTGCTGCGTAATCGACACCCTTGTGGGCGCGGATCTTGTTCAGGATCGGGTGCTTGCGGCCCATGGAGAATTTCGAGCTGATGCGGGCGAAGTCTACCGGAGTACGGATGAACGCCTTGCGCATGCTGTTGCCGTCAGCCGTGTAGTAGCTGCTGTTGCCTTGTTTGTTGGTGTAGCGCACAGCGGTGTAAGTCTTGCCACGGTTGGTGAAGCGCGCGGAAAGAATGGGGCCGTTACCGACGGCTTTACCGTTGACGACTTTCTGTTCATAGATCACATCGAACTCGTCACCTTGGCGAATATCCTGGGCGAAGTCGACGTCATAGCCAAACACGCTGGCCATATCCATGGTCAGGCTATGGGACAAACCGGCACGGGCTGCGGATTGCGACAGCGAACTGTTGATCACGCCATGTACGTAGGCGGTGCGAACAGTGGGCTTGGCGGTAATGCGGTTGAATGTATAACCCTTGCCGTTCTTGGTCAGGCTGATGCTTTCCGTGTCGCTGACTTTGCTGTGCAAATTGGTCAGTTGGCCGTTCGGGCCGAGTTCGAACTCGAGCTTCTGGCCATGTTTGAGCTGGCTGAACTGCTTGGCCTGCTTGTCGC
>NZ_JBFTMK010000345.1:0-2500 GCF_056396965.1 Pseudomonas sp. 05N434 | reverse complement strand
ACACTGACTGGAGGACCGAACCGACTACCGTTGAAAAGTTAGCGGATGACCTGTGGATCGGAGTGAAAGGCTAATCAAGCTCGGAGATAGCTGGTTCTCCTCGAAAGCTATTTAGGTAGCGCCTCATGTATCACTGTAGGGGGTAGAGCACTGTTTCGGCTAGGGGGTCATCCCGACTTACCAAACCGATGCAAACTCCGAATACCTACAAGTGCCGAGCATGGGAGACACACGGCGGGTGCTAACGTCCGTCGTGAAAAGGGAAACAACCCAGACCGTCAGCTAAGGTCCCAAAGTTATGGTTAAGTGGGAAACGATGTGGGAAGGCTTAGACAGCTAGGAGGTTGGCTTAGAAGCAGCCACCCTTTAAAGAAAGCGTAATAGCTCACTAGTCGAGTCGGCCTGCGCGGAAGATGTAACGGGGCTCAAACCATACACCGAAGCTACGGGTATCACTTAGGTGATGCGGTAGAGGAGCGTTCTGTAAGCCTGTGAAGGTGAGTTGAGAAGCTTGCTGGAGGTATCAGAAGTGCGAATGCTGACATGAGTAACGACAATGGGTGTGAAAAACACCCACGCCGAAAGACCAAGGTTTCCTGCGCAACGTTAATCGACGCAGGGTTAGTCGGTCCCTAAGGCGAGGCTGAAAAGCGTAGTCGATGGAAAACAGGTTAATATTCCTGTACTTCTGGTTATTGCGATGGAGGGACGGAGAAGGCTAGGCCAGCTTGGCGTTGGTTGTCCAAGTTTAAGGTGGTAGGCTGGAATCTTAGGTAAATCCGGGATTCTAAGGCCGAGAGCTGATGACGAGTGTTCTTTTAGAACACGAAGTGGTTGATGCCATGCTTCCAAGAAAAGCTTCTAAGCTTCAGGTAACCAGGAACCGTACCCCAAACCGACACAGGTGGTTGGGTAGAGAATACCAAGGCGCTTGAGAGAACTCGGGTGAAGGAACTAGGCAAAATGGCACCGTAACTTCGGGAGAAGGTGCGCCGGTGAGGGTGAAGCACTTGCTGCGTAAGCCCACGCCGGTCGAAGATACCAGGCCGCTGCGACTGTTTATTAAAAACACAGCACTCTGCAAACACGAAAGTGGACGTATAGGGTGTGACGCCTGCCCGGTGCCGGAAGGTTAATTGATGGGGTTAGCTAACGCGAAGCTCTTGATCGAAGCCCCGGTAAACGGCGGCCGTAACTATAACGGTCCTAAGGTAGCGAAATTCCTTGTCGGGTAAGTTCCGACCTGCACGAATGGCGTAACGATGGCGGCGCTGTCTCCACCCGAGACTCAGTGAAATTGAAATCGCTGTGAAGATGCAGTGTATCCGCGGCTAGACGGAAAGACCCCGTGAACCTTTACTATAGCTTTGCACTGGACTTTGAATTTGCTTGTGTAGGATAGGTGGGAGGCTTTGAAGCGTGGACGCCAGTTCGCGTGGAGCCATCCTTGAAATACCACCCTGGCAACTTTGAGGTTCTAACTCAGGTCCGTTATCCGGATCGAGGACAGTGTATGGTGGGTAGTTTGACTGGGGCGGTCTCCTCCTAAAGAGTAACGGAGGAGTACGAAGGTGCGCTCAGACCGGTCGGAAATCGGTCGTAGAGTATAAAGGCAAAAGCGCGCTTGACTGCGAGACAGACACGTCGAGCAGGTRCGAAAGTAGGTCTTAGTGATCCGGTGGTTCTGTATGGAAGGGCCATCGCTCAACGGATAAAAGGTACTCCGGGGATAACAGGCTGATACCGCCCAAGAGTTCATATCGACGGCGGTGTTTGGCACCTCGATGTCGGCTCATCACATCCTGGGGCTGAAGCCGGTCCCAAGGGTATGGCTGTTCGCCATTTAAAGTGGTACGCGAGCTGGGTTTAGAACGTCGTGAGACAGTTCGGTCCCTATCTGCCGTGGACGTTTGAGATTTGAGAGGGGCTGCTCCTAGTACGAGAGGACCGGAGTGGACGAACCTCTGGTGTTCCGGTTGTCACGCCAGTGGCATTGCCGGGTAGCTATGTTCGGAATAGATAACCGCTGAAAGCATCTAAGCGGGAAACTAGCCTCAAGATGAGATCTCACTGGGACCTTGAGTCCCCTGAAGGGCCGTCGAAGACTACGACGTTGATAGGTTGGGTGTGTAAGCGCTGTGAGGCGTTGAGCTAACCAATACTAATTGCCCGTGAGGCTTGACCATATAACACCCAAGCAATTTGCTGATCCGAAAGGACACCAGATTGCGGTGTGTGAAGACGCAATGAACCGAAAGTTCGCAAGCATTCACAAAAACCGCAGAAACTATCGCATACCCAATTTGCTGAAGCGTCGAAAGACGGTTYGGTACCCGAATTTCTTGACGACCATAGAGCATTGGAACCACCTGATCCCATCCCGAACTCAGAAGTGAAACGATGCATCGCCGATGGTAGTGTGGGGTTTCCCCATGTGAGAGTAGGTCATCGTCAAGATTAAATTCCGAAACCCCTATCTGCGTATGCAGGTAGGGGTTTT
>NZ_JBFTMK010000344.1:0-5450 GCF_056396965.1 Pseudomonas sp. 05N434 | reverse complement strand
GATCAAGGAAGCCCGGGAACGAGCTGTCGGCCAACTTGCCGCGAGTGGTCACACCCAGTGGCATTTTCTTCGCCGCCTCAACCTGTTCGGCGCTGGCAACGCCTTGCTCCTTCAGAACATCGAGCACCAGATTGCGCCGCTCCAGAGCCCGCTCAGGGTTGCGGCGCGGGTTGTAATAGGACGGCCCCTTGACCATGCCCACCAACAAAGCGACTTGATGCAGTTTCAGCTCGGACAATGGCTGCCCGAAGAAAAACTGGCTGGCCAGGCCGAAGCCGTGCACCGCGCGCTGACCATCCTGGCCGACGAATACTTCATTGAGGTAAGCCTCAAGAATTTCGCTCTTGTCGTAATGCAGCTCAAGCAACATCGCCATCATGGCTTCGGTGAGCTTACGGGTCAGGCTGCGTTCACTGGTGAGGTAGAAGTTCTTGACCAACTGTTGCGTCAGCGTACTACCGCCCTGGGTCATCTTGCCGCCCGAGGTGTTGACATAGATAGCTCGGGCAATCGACTTCGGCGACACGCCCCAGTGGCTGTAGAAATCCCGGTCTTCTACAGCAACCAGGGTTTCGAGCAGATACGGCGGAACCTGATCGATCTTGATCAGGATGCGGTCTTCAAGGTTTTTCGGGTAAATCCCGCCGATCAGCAGCGGCTCCAGTCGCACCACGGAAAGCTTCGAACCGTTGGTCGCCGAGAGCTCGGCCACGTAATCGCCGGAGAACCGCACGCGCACGGGCTGCGCCTGCTCCATGCCTTCATAGAACTGGAAGCCTCGGGTATTCAAGTCGACGGTATTGCCATTGACCGCTGCCGCGCCGGGGCCGTTGCTGACCGCTTCGCGTCGGTAGCCCAAGGCATCGAGTTCGGTGAGGAAGTCGTCCTTGCTGAGCTTTTGTCCGACGAACAGCTCGAGCGGGCGCGCGTACACCTTGGCCGGGATGGTCCAGCGCTTGCCGGAGAACTTCTCCTGGACCACGGCGTCGAGGTAAACCGCGAACCCGGCGAGCACCACAAGGCCGACCAGGCTGAGTTTAAGGGCCCAGCCCAGCCAGGGGCGCATGCCCTTGGAAGGTGGTTTTTTAGGGGTGCGGGGGGATCGAGATCGAGTCATGGCGGCGGATTATACGCACTTTATTCATACTCAACAGGAGCCCTCTGAGGTTTGCGTCGGACGGACTTGCAGCCATAATGACGGCCTTGAATTTCCCCCCAGACTCTGAAGGATCACCTGTGAGCCAGTCCCTGATCGCTGCCCTGCAAAACCCGGCCCTCTACCCGCATCCCGTAGAAGGGTTTCAGGTCATCGAGACCCATATTTCCTGGGTGATACTCACCGGTCCCTATGCTTATAAAGTGAAGAAGCCGGTGAATTTCGGCTTCCTCGATTTCACCAGTCTCGAAGCTCGCAAGCATTTCTGCGGCGAGGAGCTGCGCCTGAACCAGCGCCTGACCCATGACTTGTATCTTGAAGTGCTGCCAATCACCGGCAGCGCCGAGGCGCCACAATTGGGCGGCGATGGTCCGGTTGTCGATTACGCCCTGAAAATGCGTCAGTTCCCGCAAAGCCAACTGCTCAGCACCCTGCAAGCCAACGGCGAATTGACCACCACGCACATCGACGCGATGGCCGCGCAGATCGCTCAATTCCACCTCAGTGCGCCGAAAGTGCCTGCCGAACACGAAGCCGGCACGCCGGACAGCGTCATGGCGCCGGTACGGCAGAACTTCGAACAGATCCTTCCGTTCCTCAGCGACAAGGCCGATCTGTTGCAACTCGAGGCACTGCAAGCCTGGGCCGAAAGCAGCTTCGAGCGCCTCAAGCCACTGTTCGCCCAGCGCAAGGCCGACGGCTTCATTCGTGAATGCCATGGTGACATTCACCTGGGCAACGCTACCGTGATCGACGGCAAAGTGGTGATCTTCGACTGCATCGAGTTCAACGAACCGTTCCGCTTCACCGACGTTTACGCCGACACCGGCTTCCTGGCAATGGACCTGGAAGACCGCGGCCTGAAGAGCCTGGCGCGCCGTTTCATCAGCCAATACCTGGAACTGACCGGCGACTACCAGGGTCTTGAGCTGCTGAACTTCTATAAAGCCTACCGCGCCCTGGTTCGCGCCAAGGTCAGCCTGTTCAGCATGCCGGCCGAGGCCGACCCGGTGCAGCGCGCTACCACTCTGCGTCAGTACCGCAACTACGCCAACCTGGCGGAAAGCTACAGCACCATTCCTTCGCGTTTCCTGGCGATCACCCACGGTGTTTCCGCCGTCGGCAAAAGCCATGTGGCCATGCGCCTGGTGGAAGCATTGGGTGCCATTCGCCTGCGTTCGGATGTCGAGCGCAAGCGCATGTTCGGCGAACAGACCGTACCGAACGACCCGCAGGCCGGCATCTATAGCGCCGACGCCAGCGTCGCCACCTATGCCCGCCTGCATGAGGTTGCCAATGTAATTCTGCGTGCCGGCTTCCCGGTGGTGATCGATGCCACTTATCTCAAGCGCGACCAACGCGACAGCGCGGCAAAAATCGCCGAGGCCACCGGCGCRCCGTTCCTGATCCTCGATTGCGACGCTCCACAAGCGGTGATCGAGAGCTGGTTGAAGCAACGCCAGGCGGACAACAACGATCCGTCCGACGCCAACCTGGCTGTTATCGCCGCCCAGCAAGCCAGCCGCGAGGCACTGACGCCAGCAGAAATCCTCTGCAGCAAGCGCGTCCAGACCAATGAAAGTGGCACCCTCGATACGGTCGTTGCGCAGATTCGCCAGCGCCTGCCTGGTCTGTAAGAAACTATTTCAACCGTGAAGCCCTCACCGGCTTCACGGCTGCCAAATAGTGGCACTATACTGGCGCCATAAAACCATCAGGTGATGTGACATGAGCCAGCCAAAACTTCTCGACACCCCGCTTTATGCCTTGCTGCACAAAGACGACATCACAAGCTTCAACAATGAACGCCCGAAAGATGGACCTATCGACATGGTCGGTGGTGACTTCCGCGGGCTCGATCTGCGTGAACTGAACGCCGACGGCATCGACTTCACCGATGCCTACTTTCGCTCTGCCGACTTGCGCGGCGTCGACTTTCGCAACTCATCCCTGGAAGGCGCGAGCCTGGCCCACGCGCAGATCTCCGGCGCCTACTTCCCGCCGGAGCTGAGTGCCGATGAGATCCTGATGTCGATGAATTTCGGTACACGCCTGCGTTATCGCACCCGCTAAAAGCGACGTCTCACCCAGTCCAGCGCCCCCGCCTTGCGCTGGACGTTGTACTTTTTTTGCTCGAAAACTCAATTTCCCACACGCCCTCGGACTACATGCTCCGCCTTTTCACGCCGCTTCTTGAGTTTTCCTCTTAGAAGCTTTTGCGTCGAAACCGACCAAACAATCACGCTTTTCCTACTGATGGCTACACTGCTGAGAGGCTCGCCCACGCACCATTCGGCTGTCGCAAGGAGGCTTGATGAATGATGAACTGCAACACCTGAAGAATCTTGGCAAGACGTCGGCGCAATGGCTGCATGCCGTGGGCATCCACAGTGCCTCGGACTTGCGTCGGCTGGGAGCTGTGGACGCTTATCGGGCCGTGCGCACTCGCGGTTTTCGGGCGTCCAAGGTGTTGTTGTATGCGATTGAAGGCGCGTTGATGGATGTCCACTGGAACGACATTCCCGCCGAGCGCAAGGAAGCCTTGAACAAACAGCTGGATGCTATTTCGTCTCGCCACAAGAATTGAACGGATAATTTCACTCGAACGCACAGCCTGAAACCCAATGATTACGAGGCTTTCCAGCGAAGGAATGACGTAATTCACGGAAACGAGAAATCAGCGATTGACTTGGTAATGAGAATCGCTATGATTATCACAACTGGTCGCGAGACTGGTCGATATTCTGAAAAGCCCTTGGTTCGGACTCTCAGATTATCTCCTCATCAGGCTAATCACGGTTATTTGACCCGGCTCTTGCCGGGTCTTTTTTTGCCTGTGGAAAACTCGCGTGATCTTATTGGCCTGACGGCTTGCCGAACTGCTTGCGCATTTGCGCGCAGTAATCCTGCGGTGGCGTGGTGGGCGTATACCAGACGTAATCGGCCATGGCCGACGTGACCTCAGCGCCCTGCTCCGCCAGCATCAATACCGTTGGTGCCTTGGGCTCCCCCAGGTCCAGCACATGGATCGGCACCCCGACATCCTTGCGGGCGTGGAACGCGCCGGTAAACAACAGTGAAGGCATCGGTGCCGCCCGTAATCGCTCGGCTATCCGCCGGTCACGCTGCTGCTGCACGGCCAGCATCGCGGGCATCTGTGATTCAGGCAGCAAGCCGCAGTGGRAATCGCTGATCTGTGCCAGCAACTCGTTCCTGACCGTCGGAGCGTTGGAACGCGCACCGCTCAATGTTGGCGGTTTGGCATAGACAGTACGGACTTCAGGCGTGTCCAGATTGGCCGCCAGTAACGGGTACGGCTGAGTCAGGGCAAAACGAACGATCGGCCCGTAAAGATTCCAGTCCCATCCCGGCTGCCAGGCCAATGCCCCGGACAAATCGGTCGGCAGCGGTGAGGTTTGCCGAACGTCATCGACGCGCTGTTGCTGAGCCGGCGTCAACATTTCCAGCAGCAGACTGCCTTGAGGCCGTCGCTCACCCAGTGCCTGCAATAACCACAATTGCAGTTGATGGTGATCACGATTGTCATGCTGCTCGCCGACGATCAACCGCGAAGGTTCCGCCAACCGTGCAAGCAGTTCTTGCGCGGTCAGGGTCTGACCGCTGCGCAAATCCCGGATTTCGCCGCTGACCGGCGGCACCGCTACATGCTGGCAAGCACTCAGTAACAGCGCGGCCAGAAAAACCATCACGCGTGTTTTCATCCCTAAAACACCTCAGCGGGCGATGATCAGCGGATGCCCACGCTCCGGGTGCGGTTGCACCAATACTTCCAGCCCGAACACTGCCTTGAGCGGTTCCGGGCGCAATACCTGTTCCGGCGTGTCCAGCATCACAGGACACCCACCTTCAAGCAGTAACAGGCGATCACAATAACGCGCCGCCAGATTCAAATCATGCAGGATCACCAGCACCGCCGCACCGCGATCGGCGAATTCACGCACCGCTTGCAGAGTAGTGTGCTGATGCAGCGGGTCGAGCATCGACGTCGGCTCATCGAGCAACAACGTCTGCCCCGCCTCGCCCGGCCAAAGCTGCGCCAACACCCGCGCCAAATGCACCCGCTGACGTTCGCCACCGGACAACGCCAGGTAACTGCGACCGCTCAAGTGCCCCGCATCGGCCGCCTGCAACGCGGCGGCGACAATCTCCTCATCCCGGACCCGACCGCTTTGATAAGGCAGACGGCCCATGCCGACCACTTCTTCGACGCGAAAGGCAAAGTCCAGGGTCGACACTTGCGGCAATACTGCCAAACGCCGGGCTCGCTGCGCTC
>NZ_JBFTMK010000343.1:0-5463 GCF_056396965.1 Pseudomonas sp. 05N434 | reverse complement strand
CAATTGGCCAGGGTCAGGCCGTTGGCTGGCAACGGCAACGCCGTCTTGTAGCGCACTTGCTTGAGCGCAAAGCTCGAACGTATGTTCGCCACCCCCGGCACCTTGGTCAGGAAGTCCATCATGAAGCGCTCCAGAGACTGGATGGTCGGCACCAGCACGCGGATCAAATAGTCCGGGTCACCGGCCATCAAATAGCACTCCATCACTTCCGGGCGATCCGAAATCGCCTCTTCGAAATGCTGCAGCGCCTCTTCCACCTGCTTCTCCAGGCTGACGTGAATGAACACATTCACATGCAGCCCCAGCAAGTCGGCATCCAGCAACGTCACCTGCTCGCGAATCAGCCCTAATTCTTCCATCGCCTTGACCCGATTGAAGCACGGCGTGGGCGACAGGTTCACCGAGCGCGCGAGGTCGGCGTTGGTGATGCGCGCGTTCTCCTGAAGGCTGTTGAGAATGCCGATGTCGGTACGGTCCAGTTTGCGCATGAGACAAAAACACCTGTTTTTTATGTTTATGCAGATTTTTTATCCTCAAATGACCTCCAGCGCAACGAAACACAGAGAAATATTCTTCTTGGCCCGGCCTATGATTGTTGTAGGACAAGAATTCTTTTACCGAAGAATGACTGCCAGCTCACTACAAGAAATTCACAAGATCGAGCGTAGAAGCCATGAACCAAGCGTACGAACCGCTGCGCCTGCACGTTCCCGAACCTTCGGGCCGTCCCGGCTGCAAAACCGACTTCTCCTACCTGCATCTGACCGATGCCGGCACGGTGCGCAAACCCCCAATCGACGTAGAACCGGCCGATACCGCTGATCTGGCCAAAGGCCTGATTCGCGTGCTCGACGACCAGGGCAATGCCCTCGGCCCATGGGCTGAAGGCGTACCCGTCGAGATCCTGCGTAAAGGCATGCGCGCCATGCTCAAGACGCGGATCTACGACAACCGCATGGTGGTCGCCCAGCGCCAGAAAAAAATGTCGTTCTACATGCAGAGCCTCGGCGAAGAAGCCATCGGCAGCGCCCAGGCCCTGGCCCTGAACATCGACGACATGTGCTTCCCCACCTACCGTCAGCAAAGCATCCTGATGGCCCGCGAAGTGCCGCTGGTGGACCTGATCTGCCAACTGCTGTCCAACGAGCGCGATCCGCTCAAGGGCCGTCAGTTGCCAATCATGTACTCGGTCAAGGAAGCCGGTTTCTTCACCATCTCCGGCAACCTCGCCACCCAATTCGTCCAGGCGGTGGGCTGGGGCATGGCCTCGGCGATCAAGGGCGACACCAAAATCGCCTCGGCGTGGATCGGCGACGGTGCCACTGCTGAATCGGACTTCCACACCGCCCTCACCTTCGCCCATGTGTACCGTGCGCCGGTGATCCTCAACGTGGTCAACAACCAGTGGGCGATCTCCACGTTCCAGGCGATTGCCGGCGGTGAAGCCACCACCTTTGCCGGACGCGGCGTCGGTTGCGGCATCGCCTCCCTGCGGGTCGATGGCAACGATTTCTACGCGGTCTACGCTGCATCCGCCTGGGCTGCCGAACGCGCGCGGCGCAACCTCGGCCCGACCATGATCGAATGGGTCACCTACCGTGCCGGCCCGCACTCGACCTCCGATGATCCTTCCAAATACCGTCCTGCCGACGACTGGAGTCACTTCCCGTTGGGTGACCCGATTGCTCGCCTCAAGCAGCACCTGTTCAAAATCGGTCAGTGGTCCGAGGAGGAACACGCCGCTGTCAGCGCCGAACTGGAAGCCGAAGTGATCGCCGCGCAGAAAGAAGCCGAGCAGTACGGCACCCTCGCCGGCGGTCAGATTCCGAGCGCCGCGACCATGTTCGAAGACGTCTACAAAGAGATGCCGGAGCACTTGAAGCGCCAGCGTCAGGAGTTGGGGATCTGACATGAACGATCACAACAATAATATTCAGTTGGAAACCGCCATGACCACGACCACCATGACCATGATCCAGGCCCTGCGCTCGGCCATGGATGTGATGCTTGAGCGTGACGACAACGTCGTGGTGTTCGGTCAGGACGTCGGCTACTTCGGTGGTGTGTTCCGTTGCACCGAAGGCCTGCAGACCAAGTACGGCACCTCCCGCGTATTCGATGCACCGATCTCCGAAAGCGGCATCGTCGGCGTCGCCGTGGGCATGGGTGCTTACGGTTTGCGGCCGGTGGCCGAGATCCAGTTCGCCGACTACGTGTACCCGGCGTCGGACCAGATCATTTCCGAAGCGGCGCGCTTGCGTTATCGCTCGGCCGGCGAGTTCACCGCGCCGATGACCCTGCGCATGCCCTGCGGCGGCGGCATCTATGGCGGCCAGACTCACAGCCAGAGCATCGAGGCGATGTTCACCCAAGTCTGCGGCTTGCGCACCGTCATGCCATCCAACCCTTATGACGCTAAAGGCCTGCTGATCGCCTCCATCGAAAACGATGACCCGGTGATCTTCCTCGAGCCAAAACGCCTGTACAACGGCCCGTTCGACGGTCACCACGAGCGCCCGGTGACCCCATGGTCGAAGCACCCGGCCGCGCAAGTGCCGGACGGTTACTACACCGTGCCGCTGGATGTTGCCGCCATCACCCGTCCGGGCAAGGACGTGACCATCCTGACCTACGGCACCACGGTTTATGTGTCGCAAGTCGCCGCTGAAGAAACCGGCATCGACGCCGAAGTCATCGACCTGCGCAGCCTATGGCCGCTGGACCTGGAAACCATCGTCAAGTCGGTGAAGAAAACCGGACGCTGCGTAGTTGTTCACGAAGCGACCCGTACCTGCGGATTCGGCGCCGAGCTGGTCGCGCTGGTGCAAGAGCATTGCTTCCACTACCTGGAAGCGCCAATCGAGCGTGTGACCGGTTGGGACACCCCCTACCCGCACGCGCAAGAGTGGGCGTATTTCCCTGGTCCGTCCCGTGTGGGCGCGGCTTTGCATCGGGTTATGGAGGTCTGAATGGGCACGCACGTTATTAAAATGCCGGACATTGGCGAAGGCATTGCAGAAGTTGAATTGTCTCAGTGGCACGTCAAGGTCGGCGACATGGTCGTCGAAGATCAGGTGCTGGCCGATGTCATGACCGACAAGGCGATGGTCGACATCCCCTCGCCGGTGAACGGCAAGGTGATTGCACTGGGCGGACAGCCAGGCGAAGTCATGGCGGTCGGCAGCGTGCTGATCAGCATTGAAGTCGAAGGCGCGGGTAACGTTAAGGAATCGACTGCGCCAGCGGCTGTTGTTAAAGAAGCACCTGTGGCGGCGCCGAAAGTTGAAGCCGTCGTAGAAAGCGCACCGGCTGCAGCGGCCCCGCGTCCGGCTGCCGCTTGCCAAGGACCGATGGTCGCCCGCGAAGCCGACGAACGTCCGCTGGCCTCCCCGGCCGTGCGCAAGCATGCGTTGGACCTTGGCATTCAACTGCGCCTGGTGCGTGGCAGCGGCCCTGCCGGGCGGATTCTGCACGAAGACCTCGAAGCTTATCTGGCTCAGGGTCAGTCGAACGCATCGACGGCCACCGCCGCTTACGCCCAGCGCAACGACGAACAGCAAATCCCGGTGATCGGCATGCGCCGCAAGATCGCCCAGCGTATGCAGGACGCCACCCAGCGTGCCGCCCACTTCAGTTACGTCGAAGAAATCGACGTCACCGCCGTCGAAGAGCTGCGTGCGCACCTGAACGAAAAACACGGCGCGACCCGTGGCAAGCTGACCTTGCTGCCGTTCCTGGTGCGCGCCCTGGTCGTGGCCCTGCGCGACTTCCCGCAGATCAACGCCCGTTACGACGACGAGGCCCAGGTCATCACCCGCCTCGGCGCGGTGCATGTGGGCGTCGCCACGCAAGCCGACATCGGTTTGATGGTGCCGGTGGTGCGTCACGCCGAAGCCCGCAGCCTGTGGGACAACGCCGCGGAAATCTCCCGCCTGGCAACTGCCGCACGCACTGGCAAGGCCAGCCGCGATGAGCTGTCCGGCTCGACCATCACGCTGACCAGCCTCGGCGCCCTGGGCGGCATCGTCAGCACGCCGGTGCTGAACCTGCCGGAGGTGGCGATCGTCGGCGTGAACAAAATCGTCGAACGGCCAATGGTGATCAAAGGCCAGATCGTGATCCGCAAGATGATGAACCTCTCCAGCTCCTTCGATCACCGCGTGGTCGATGGCATGGACGCGGCGCAATTCATCCAGGCCGTTCGTGGCTTGCTCGAACAACCCGCAACGCTGTTTGTGGAGTAAGGAATGCAACAGACTCTAAATACTACGCTGCTAATCATCGGCGGCGGCCCTGGCGGCTATGTGACGGCGATCCGTGCCGGTCAATTGGGCATTTCGACCATTCTGGTGGAAGGCCAATCGTTGGGCGGCACCTGCCTGAACATCGGCTGCATTCCGTCCAAGGCGTTGATCCACGTCGCCGAACAGTTCCATCAGACACAGCACCACARCCAATACTCGGCGCTGGGCATCAGCGTATCGGCGCCGACCCTGGACATCGGCAAAAGCGTCGAGTGGAAGGACGGCATCGTTGATCGCCTGACCACTGGCGTCTCCGCGCTATTAAAGAAGCACAAGGTCCAGGTCATCCACGGCTGGGCGAAAGTGATCGACGGTAAAACCGTTGAGGTCGGCGACACGCGGATTCAGTGCGAGCACCTGGTGCTGGCCACCGGTTCGACAAGCGTCAACCTGCCGATGCTGCCGATTGGCGGGCCGATCATCTCCTCCACTGAAGCCCTGGCGCCGAAAAGCGTGCCTAAACGGTTGGTTGTGGTCGGCGGCGGTTACATCGGTCTGGAGCTGGGGATTGCTTATCGCAAGCTCGGCGCCGAGGTCAGCGTAGTCGAGGCGCAGGATCGTATTCTGCCGGCCTACGATGCCGAACTGACCCATCCGGTGYACGAAGCACTCAAACAACTCGATGTGAAGCTTTACTTGAAGCACAGCGTTGAAGGTTTTGACTCACAAAGAAATTCCCTGCAAGTTCGCGACCCGAATGGCGACATCCTGAATCTAGCAACCGATCAGGTGCTGGTGGCCGTTGGTCGCAAACCCAACACCCAGGGCTGGAACCTCGAAACCTTGAACCTGGACATGAACGGTTCGGCGATCAAGATCGACAACCGTTGCCAGACCAGCATGCGCAACGTCTACGCCATCGGCGACCTCAGCGGCGAACCGATGCTCGCCCACCGGGCCATGGCCCAGGGCGAGATGGTTGCCGAACTGATCAGCGGCAAACACCGCGAATTCAACCCGACCGCCATTGCCGCCGTGTGTTTCACCGACCCGGAACTGGTGGTGGTCGGCAAGACCCCGGACGAGGCCAAGGCTGCGGGGCTGGACTGCATCGTGTCCAGCTTCCCGTTCGCCGCCAATGGCCGGGCGATGACACTGGAGTCCAAAAGTGGCTTCGTGCGGGTCGTGGCGCGGCGTGACAATCATCTGATTATTGGCT
>NZ_JBFTMK010000342.1:0-5468 GCF_056396965.1 Pseudomonas sp. 05N434 | reverse complement strand
CTCCCACGCCCAGGACGCCGCCACGGCGCTGGGCCTGTCGTTGACCGCGCAGATCGACGACCCGGCGATGATCGAATTGATGGTCAGCTCGATTTTCGACAGTGGCTATTTCAGCAGCATCCGGGTCATCAGCATCGAGAATGAACAAGTGCTGGTGGAGCGCAGCGTACCAGCGCAAATCGAGGGTGTACCCGGCTGGTTCGTCAGTCTGGTGAACCTGCGCCCACAAGGTGGCGATGCACTGGTCACGCGTGGCTGGGACCAGGCAGCCCGGGTCGAAGTGCTGAGCAACCCGCAGTTCGCCCTGGCCAAACTCTGGGACAGCTCCCTCGGCAGCCTGATCTGGCTGCTGATTTGCGGATTACTCAGCGCCGTGTTCGGAGGCTGGCTATTACGCCGGCAATTGCGCCCGCTCGACAACATGGTCAAACAGGCGGAAGCCATCAGTAAACGCGAGTTCCGCAGCTTGCCAAAATTGCCGCGCACGCCGGAGCTCAAACGCGTGGTGCTGGCCATGAACCAGATGGTCGAAAAACTCAAAGCGCTGTTCGCCGAAGAGGCCGCGCGCAGCGAAAAACTGCGCTCCGAATCCTATCAGGACAACCTTACGGGCCTGGCCAACCGGCGCTTGCTGGATGAACAACTGGCCGACCAATTACTGGATTCCGAGCAAAGCCGCGACGGTCATTTGCTGATGCTGCGGATCAACGACCTGATCGGCCTCAATCAACGCCTGGGTGGCCAGCGCACCGATGCCCTGATCAGCGCCGTCGGCGAGTTGCTCAAGCGCCTGACGCAACCTGCAGAACGTCGTACCTGGCTCGCGGCGCGCAATCGCGGTGGCGAATTCAGCTTGCTGACGCCGGGTCTGGACAGTAGGGGGGCCGCGCGCCTGGCCTCCGAAATCAGCGCCAYCCTGGAAAACCTGCGCCTGACCGGCGCCAGCGACTGCATGCCCGTGGCGCACCTGGGCATCGTCGCCTACCACCCGGGCGAACCGGCAAATGATGTGCTGCTGCGCCTCGACCAAGCGCTGACCCAGGCCCGGCAACATCCCGAGCGGCCATGGATATACCAGGCCCAGGTCGATACTGCGCCGAATCATTCTCAGCATGATTGGCGCAACTGGATCGACGATGCGCTGACCGAAGGCAAGATGCAGTTGTATTTCCAACCGGTGGTGCAATGCGCCGACACCAGTCAGGTGCTGCACCACAAAGTCCTCGCGCGCCTGCTCGACCCGCAGGGCCAGGCCGTTGCCGCCGGGCATTTCCTGCCGTGGATCGAACGCCTCGGCTGGTCGGCGCGGTTCGATCTGGCGATGCTCGAAACCACCCTCGAATACCTCGCCGCCAACCGCTGGCCGCTCGCGTTGAGCCTGTCCGGCAGCACCCTGCGCGACCAGACCCAGCTGAAACTGATCTGCGACATACTCGAATCATTGCCGGAACTGGCGCCTCTGCTGACCCTGGAAATCGACGAACGCCAACTGCCGCCCCCCGAAGAACTGCAACGCCTGAGCCACAGCCTGCTCAACACCGGTTACCGCATCGGTTTGCAGCATTTCGGCGGCAGCTTCAGCCAGATCGGCAACCTGACGCAGCTGGGGTTGGCGTACTTGAAAATCGATGGGGCGTACATTCGGGGTATCGATCAGCAGAGTGACAAGCGGTTGTTTATCGATGCGATATACCGGGCGACCAACAGCATTGATCTGCCGTTGATTGCGGAAATGGTCGAGACCAAAGGGGAACTGGAGGTGATCCGGGAGTTGGGGCTATTTGGGGTGATGGGGCGGTTGATCGGRCCACCGGAGCCGATGTGAGGGGTATGACCACTCGTCTAAAACCTGTGCGCACCTGTCAGATCTGACAGTAGGCAAACACTCACGCCGATTATCTAATCCTTCCGTATCGGTGCCGCCCAATCGGGCAGCCGGGCGCCTCTATGGAAGGTATGCATTCATGAACAGCCCCCTGACAAACGCTGACCTCGCCTCCAATGGACAAGTCGTTGTATTCCCGCCCGATCGCGGCATCGGCGTGCTGGCCGTAGACCCGCCCTACCCGCCGGGCTACAAACCGCAGAGCGACGGTGCGTTGGGGATCAACATCAACATGGTGCACGGCGACCGAGACGGTTTGCTGGTTTACATCCTGGCCTATCTGAACATGGCCATCGGCGACTACATCACGGTTTACATCGAAACAAAAAACGCGTCCGTCGCTGAATTTTCCGTCACCGAAGCCCACTTCGATGCCGAAGGCAACGCGAAAAACATTCCTTTCTATATTTCCGCCACAGACATGGAAGCCAGGTTTGCGCCGCTGCTATCGGAGAACAAGCAATTCTGGTTCGAAGTTGAGCGTGTGAGCGGAAACGACACCGAACAATCGCCACCTGTGCCGCTGTTTTATAAATACCCGGCGCCGGGTGAACCGGACACAGACGGCGGAAAACCCTTCAACCAGGGCCTCAAGCTGCCCGTTGCTTCGGAATCCGTCATTGATAAAACCGTGGTCAATGAAGGTATGTTCGTGACCGTTCTGGCGTATTACAACCAGAAAATCGGTGATGTGGTCGTCCTTGCCTTTGGAACGCTGCTCCTTGAGGTCACCGTCACTGCGTTGGGTGATGTGGTCTTTGAATTGACACCTGAAATGCTCGCCAAACTGCCGCTCACCTCTACGGTGATCGTACGCTGGGAGGTGTTCGATGTCGTGGAGAATTCGAGCGGCTGGTCGGATTCGCTGATCCTGGTTTTCAAGCCAGGGATAGTGCTGCTGACCGCACCGATTTTTGAACAGGCCGATCCCGACGATGTGGTTCATCACGATTGGCTCGTGGGCGGTACCCTGCGGATACTGGTCACCGGTGTGTTTGCAAAAGATGAACTGCTCGAACTGACATTTGAAGGGATCACGAATGGTGGCGACCTGGCCACCCACACCTTCAGCAGGACGCTGACTGCCGCGACCAGAACCGTGGTCTTCGAGGTTCCCAATGAGTGGGTTCGCAACCTGATCCGAGGCTCGGCGCAGGCGTTCTATCAAGTGGTCAGAACAGGCAACCCTCAACCATCGAAACACGCGGGTATCACCATCACCGGTACGTCCCTGCCATTGGGCCTGCCGATGGTCGAGCCGCTGGAGAGCAACGATACCCTGCCAGCGGATACGACCTTGGCGAAGGTGGAGTTCGCCACGTATTGGCCCATGAAAGCGGGCGCGAAGGCCGAATTATGTTGGCAAACCATTGACTCGGACGGTATTGCGATCCTGTTTATTTTCCAACTGATCGTCACCGACCCGACGCTGCCGCTCATCTTCCAGGTGCCAACCAAATACATAGCCCCTTACGCCGGTGCCCCATTGACGCTGCAATGCAAAATCACCAACCCGGGTAAAGTCGAGGTGGTTTCCGATCTGCTGGGTTTAAAGATTGGGGATGAGAAAGACATCGTCCTCGAGCTGCCGTTTCTGGTAGGAGTCCCCCAGCCGATTCACCCCTTGGACGGGGAGCGGACGATAAGGGCCGAATTCCTCGCGGCGATAAAGGAAGACCGGGCGAGACTGATACACATCAAGGCGCCAAACGACTCGCCACTGTTCTCGCTTATTCCTTTGAACCAAAACAAACGCGCCAACTGGGTGCTCGACCCTCGGTTTCTTGTTGCCAACCAGGGAAAGACGATACAACTGCGCTGGAACTTGAGGCGCAACGGGAAAAAAGCCGCTTCATCCCCGGCTGTGGAAATTGTGATCGCCCCGATCGCCCCCGAAGACAGTCGGCTTCCGACGCCCCGGATCAGCGGAGTATCCGGGATTGTGGAAGTAAAAAAACTGACGGCTGCCAATGAACTGGTAGTGGATGAGTGGCCRGGGCAACGTTCAGGACAACCTCAATACCTGATGTTTGAAGGAACCAACACCCAAGGTGAAGTGGTTCGGCATGAAGCCCTTAAAGGCGAACTGACGGGTACCGAGAGGGGCCTGAGACTGGCATTGCCGCTCGACTGGCTTCGCAATCTGAAAGATGAAACCACCTTACACATCTTCTTCCAGGTGAATGTGAACCGAGAGCCTGACAGGGAAACGGCCGTAGCATTTCCCGGGCAAGCGTATATCGTCGATTCGCTGATTGAACTACAGCCGCATATCGATGCGCTGAAAGACCCGCAGGGTCGTGATATTCCACAAGGCGACACTACGATTGCCACCACTATCACCGTACACGGGCACGCAAGCATCCAGGAGCAAGTCGAGATTCTGGTGAATGGCGTGGTGGAGGCGACGGTAACGACAGACGCTAACGGCGATTTTTCGGAGCCCGTGAAGGTTGCCAAGTATGACGCGCTGAACACAATCCGGTTACGAGCGAAGTACGGCGATAACCTGATATCACACGAACGATCTTTCACCCTGCGCCGACCGCTGCAAGTTAACCAAACCACTATGAACCTGCACGGACTCAGGATTGAGATGGGGTGGCAGAAAGTGGGGCCTGATTTCCCGGGCAATACCGAAAATCGTCCCGCATCCTATGGAGTTCCCCCGATCCGCTACACCTCCAGCAATCCGGCTCAGGTCTCGGTCGATGCAAATGGAAAGGTCACCGGTCTTCGTAACGGCGGCGCGTACATCACCGCACAGGATCGATTCAGCACCCTTACCTACTATGTGGACGTGAAGAACGTTTTTGTCGCGGCATCCGCTGGAGTGGCCATGACGTTGACCAATTCTGTCAACTGGATGATCTCTGTTCCGGGCTCCATGCCACTGTCTGATCTGTGGTCACTTATAGTGCTGGTCTATGGACCTTCACACACCTGGATTCTGGGCAATTCAGTTAACTGGATGCTCGACTCCAGAGGGTGCCCCCCGGGCTATTCGCTCATCTACCAACATGGCAATGGCAACGGTCCCGGAATAGTTCCCGGGAATGCGCCCCCGCATGTGGTCTGGAACCCGTGGTGCGCCAGACCTTATTGAGAGAGAAACGAGGAAAAGGGGACATTTGTTCATCTGCCCTGCCTCTACTCCAACACCTGAGTGAGAAATAAACAGCGATGCTTAAAAGACATCTCCAGACACTCACTCAGGCTACACATCCTTGCGCCGTTGCCTACGACTGCGCCAGAATCCGCCGGCTTGTGCGCTTTGGGGGCGGGTTCTATCGTTTCGCGGTCGCTGACGAATCATTGATCGGGTTTCGCAGCCCGGGTCAATCAAGGCGCACTGCGCCACCGTTCCCTTTCAGTTGGCGCTTCTTTTCGTCAACTGGATTGCGTTATGGCGGCTGTGCGCGGGAGATCTTCGGGTCTGCCGGGTTCCTTGATTCCCGGTCTGCGAACCTGCGTACAGCTGCCACCTCCCTCGTTTCGCAGCGAGCAGTGACAGCTCCATTAATCAAGGAGCTTCAACATGTTCAAAATCACACCCAACCCACCCGAAACCGACGACGTTTCC
>NZ_JBFTMK010000341.1:0-5505 GCF_056396965.1 Pseudomonas sp. 05N434 | reverse complement strand
TCCAGCAGGTTTTTCCAATCCCGGGCGCGCTGCTCATCCGGCGGCGGAGGTTGGTGGCAGAAGAAATTGACGTTGAACGGACGCTGGGTGTGTTGGCGAATCGTCTTCAGTTCTTCGCGCAACTGCTCGATGCTCAGCATTGCGGCGGGCATGGAGCCGAGGCCGCCGGCGTTGCACACAGCAATCACCATGGCCGAAGTCGTCGCGCCGGCCATAGGGCCCTGGATGATCGGCAGCTCGATCCCGAGCAGGTCAAGAATGCGGGTGTCTGGCCATTGGCTCATGTGCAGTGTTCTCCGACGTCGAAACAGGGCAGGGACGGTAGAAGCAAGTTTGTATCAGTAATGCCTGGCGCAAGGCCAGTCGAGTTTTTAATGCGTACAGGATGATCCGCAAGGCGCCAGCCGATGGGGATTGGCTTAAAGTCGGGTACGGTGATGGGGTTCCCTGTGTTATTTCAACAGCACGACAACTGAACGATTCCACCAGGAGGCAGTGATGTTCAAAGGCATTCTGATCGACAAAGATGACAGCGGTTACCGGGCCACGCTGCAAGAGATCGCTGACGATCAATTGCCCGAGGGCGATGTGACGGTGCGTGTGGCGTACAGCACGCTGAACTTCAAGGATGGCCTGGCGATCACCGGCAGCAGCCCGGTGGTGCGCAAGTTCCCGATGGTGCCGGGGATCGATCTGGCAGGCACCGTCGAAGTCAGCAGTCATCCGGACTACAAGATCGGTGATCAAGTCCTGCTCAACGGCTGGGGTGTGGGTGAAGGACACTGGGGCGGGCTGGCGCAGAAAGCTCGCGTGAATGGCGACTGGCTGATTCCGTTGCCCAAGGCGTTCACCGCCGCGCAAGCGATGGCCGTCGGCACGGCCGGCTACACGGCGATGCTGAGCATCCTGGCGCTGGAGCACAACGGCGTGAGTCCCGAACAGGGCGACGTACTGGTGACGGGCGCCAACGGTGGCGTAGGCAGTTTCGCCATCGCGCTACTGAGCAAACTCGGCTATCGCGTGGTGGCCTCCACCGGCCGCACCTCCGAACACGACTACCTCAAGCAATTGGGCGCCAGTGAGATCATCGACCGCGCCACGTTATCGGAGCCGGGCAAACCGTTGGCCAAGGAGCGTTGGGCAGCGGTGATCGACTCGGTCGGCAGCCACACACTGGCCAACGCTTGTGCGAGCACCAAGGCTAACGGCACCGTCGCCGCCTGCGGCCTGGCCCAGGGCATGGACTTCCCGGCGTCCGTCGCACCGTTCATATTGCGCGGCGTGACCCTGGCCGGGATCAACAGCGTGACCCAACCCAAAGCCCGGCGGATACTGGCCTGGAATCGCCTGGCCAAGGACCTGGATTTCGCCTTGCTACCGCTGATCAGCCACGAAATCGGCTTGAGCGAAGCCATCGACGCCGCGCCGCGCTTGCTTGCCGGGCAGTTGCGCGGCCGGGTGGTGGTCGACGTCAATCGTTGATCGTTTCAGCATCAATCAATCAATCAAACAGACAAACTGTAGCAACAAGGAATATCGACCAATGGATGTAAAACTGCGCGAAGTGCAGCCCTTCAGCGTCTCGGGTTTGCAGGTGCGAACCCGCAATGCAGCAGAGCAGCAGCCGGATACCGCACGTATCGGCCCTATGTGGGAACGGTTTTTCGTCGAGGATATTTTCGACAAGATCGCCCACAAACAACCGGATTCCTTTATGTACGGCGTGTATTCCAACTACGAGTCCGACGCGTCGGGCCACTTCGATGTGACCGCGGGAGTGGCAGTCACCGCGCCCTCCGAGGGCTTTGCGCAAATTCAGGTTGAGGGCGGCGATTACCTGGTGTTCAGCGCCAAAGGGGCGATGCCCGATAGCGTCATTCAGGCCTGGGGCTTTATCTGGGCCTACTTCGAGGACAACCCGCTGGTTCGCCGCAAGTTCGCCACGGACTTCGAGGTCTACACCGGGCCTGAGTCCGTGGCGGTCTATATCGGCATTCAGGACCCGGACGCGTTTTCAAGTTCCAGCAACTGACGCTTGCGTTCCACGCCCCAGCGGTAACCCGACAGGTTGCCGTCGCTGCGCACCACGCGATGGCAAGGGATCGCCACCGCCAAACTATTCGCGCCACAGGCCTGGGCCACGGCGCGCATGGCTTTCGGCGCGCCGATGCGCTTAGCGATATCGGCGTAACTGGCGGTGCTACCGGCGGGAATCTCCCGCAGGGCTTGCCATACCCGCTCTTGAAACGCTGTGCCGCGTACATCCAGCGGCAAATCCAGGCCGAGGGCCGGGGCTTCGATAAAGCCGACGACCTTGGCGATCAACTGCTCGAACTCGTGATCGGCGCCAATCAGGTTGGCGCGGCGAAACTTGTCCTGCAGGTCGCAGACCAGTTGATGCGGGTCGTCGCCCAGCAGAATCGCGCAGACTCCGCGCTCACTTTGTGCCACCAGAATCGCTCCCAGAGAGCACTGGCCGACGGCAAAGCGAATGTCGTTGTTCTGCCCGGCCGCGCGATAGTCCCCGGGTGTCATGCCGAGCAATTGATCCGCCGCCTCATAGAAACGGCTGTTGGAATTGAATCCGGCGTCATACAGCGCATCGGTAACCGTGCCGCCATCGGTCAGGCGCTCGCGAACCTTGCGTGAACGATGGGCGGTGGCGTAGCCCTTGGGCGTCAGGCCGGTGATGGCCTTGAACACGCGGTGGAAGTGGAAACTGCTCAAACCGGCTGCATCCGCCAGTTCATTCAACGCCGGTAACGTTTCGGCGGATTCGATTTGACGGCACGCGGCGGCCACGGTCGCGGCGTGTTGCGCGGCGACGTCGCTGTGATCTTTCGCGGCCCGTTTGCTGGGGCGATAACCCGCCGCCTGAGCTTGCTCGGCCGTGTCGAAGAATTCGACGTTCTGCGGTTTCGGCAGGCGTGCCAGGCTGCTGGGGCGACAGTAGATACCGGTGGTTTYCACCGCATACACAAACTGCCCGTCGGCACGTGGATCGCGCGCGACCACGGCGGCCCAGCGAGGATCGTTTTCGGTGGCGATTGTTGGCGATTGAGTTGTCATGGCTTCATGTCCGTTGACCCGTTTCATGCAGATTAACCAGCCGGCACCGACGCCACACTCCGGGTCTTGCGGTCGAATTCGACTGCATCATCGCGCAGTACGAAAAGTGAAATTGATCCGCTGTTCGCCCAGCCGCGGATGCTGGCCTTCCTTGATCGGCAATACGCCGTGGTAACGCAAACGGTCCACGCCGCCCCAAACCACGATATCACCGTGAAATAGCGGCACCCGCTGGCTTTTGGYGTTGCGTTCGAAGCCGCCGAACAGGAACGTCGCCGGCAACCCCAAAGACACCGACACGATGGGGGCGGTGTAGGCGTTTTCGTTTTTGTCCTGATGCAACGACATCCTGGCCCCGGGAACATAGCGGTTGATCAGGCAGGAATCCGGTACGAACGCCATAAACCCTGCTTCTCGCGCCGCCGCCTGGGCCAGTTCGAAAAACACCTCGGGCATTTCAGGCCAGGGCGCGCCGGTCTGCGGATCGTTGCGGGTGTATCGGTAGCCGTTGCGGTCGGTGGTCCAGCCCCAGGTGCCGCAACTGCTCAAGGCCACCGACATGGTAAAGCCACCGGGCGTGACCATCTGCCGAAACGGCGCCGCTGTCAGAACCGCCTCCAGCGCCGGTAGTAACCGGTCGAGCCAGGGCAGGGCAAAGCCCCTCAGGACGTAGGATTGTTCGCCAATCTGCTCGCGCCTGGGCTGCTGCTCGGGTTCTGCGTCGGCAAACAGATCGAAGGTGATCGGGTTCATGGGCTCATAACGCATCGTGAAAGATGATTCCAAGGGTATGCCGTTTTCCACTGTGCAGGCGACTCACCCCATGACGCAGGGTCACTCGGTAATAGCCGCGAACGCCTTTAACCGGGCGCTGATTCACGGCAAAAATCAACGCGTCACCTTTCTTCAGTCCGATGACTTGCGGGCGCGATTGCATCCGTGGGCGTTGTTCGGTCAGCACAAATTCGCCACCGGTAAAGTCCTCTCCCGGTTCTGACAGCAGAATCGCCACTTGCAGCGGGAACACGTGTTCGCCGTACAGATCCTGATGCAAGCAGTTGTAGTCCTGCGTGCCGTATTGCAGCAATAAAGGTGTCGGGCGTTCCTGACCGGCGGCATGGCAGCGTTGCAGAAACGCTTCGTGGGATTCGGGGAAACGGGTCGGCAGATCCATGCATTCGTACCAGCGATTGGCAATGGGAACCAGTCGAGGGTAGAGCGCGCTGCGCAATCGGGCCACCGGATCCGGCAGCGGGTACCTGAAGTATTTGTACTCGCCACGGCCAAAACCGTGGCGCGCCATCACCACTTTCGAGCGAAAGGGTTCGGGGCAGTCGTACAGGGCGCTTATTTCATCGCAGGTCTTATGGCTTAAAAGCGATTTGATGATCGCGCAGCCATCCTGGTCGAGTTGCTGCGTAAGCGCGCCCCAGTCGAGGGCATCGTGGTGAATCGGATCGGTAAGCAAGGGTTCTGACTCCTTGACCAAAAGGTCGAGGCGGCCAGTTTAGAGAGCGTTGCGAGCGCGGGCACTCCGGCGCTTGCGGTCGAATTCGCGAGAGGGGAGCAGACGTCCATGTTGTCGCTCCAGATCGCGTTACAGCGCTTTGCTGACGCTGATCTCGCTGATGACGTCTTCGCTCTGGCCATGCAGCTTGTCCAGCGCAGCCTTGGCTTCTTCTGCAGTGCCGTTTTCAAGCTGGGCGAATTCGAAGCGACGTTCGCCGTTGAGTTTGTATTTGATGACGTATTTGGTCGTCTGGGCCACGGTCATACCTGCCTGTTCTGGTGTGGGTTCAGCTCAGCTTCGAGCTGGAGCGGCGGATGATCTYGATCGAGTGCGTCAGGGTCGGTTTGCGGGTCACGCTGATCGGCCGGCGGTTGACCGTGTCGATGGTGATGTTCCAGAAACCGGTGCTCGGCGCGGTGATCCGGGCCGGGAAGGTGTCGAATGCGCCACCGTGATACGTGTGACGGCCGCCGTTCTTGAAGCTGCGGAAGTTGGCGTCGTTCATCAAGCGGATGTTGCACATTTGGGAGCACTGAATGACGACGATGTCGTCTTCGTTGAGGTGCTCGCGCTGGTGGATAAATTTCATGAGGCGCCTCCAGAAGGGCTTTTTCTACAAAATCAAAACGATAGCATGGGCGATTGGCGCAGTTTATCAGCCCGAACAGGTTATTATCTGGCTGTCGGGGTCCGCTTTGACAATTAAAAACAGTTATTTGGAATTCTATGAGCGATAAAAGCAGGGAGCCTTGGAGAAAAACAGCATTTGTGCTGTCGGAGGGTCTTTATCGGAGGTTTCATATGAAATGGGGTGTTCTGGTCGTGCCGTTTGTATTGGCAGTGGGTGGATGTGCGACGGTCTCGGACATCACTGCGTCGTTGCCTACCATGAACGTGATTTCAGGCAAGAAACCCCATGAGTACGC
>NZ_JBFTMK010000340.1:0-6560 GCF_056396965.1 Pseudomonas sp. 05N434 | reverse complement strand
GTACTGGCTGGCGAACAGACGTTCGAAGAGATCGTGCTCAACGATCTGGACTGGTACCTGGAAAACAACATCAAGCTGCTGCTCAACCGCAAAGTGGTGGAGATCGACCGGGTCAAACGCCGGGTCATCGCCGAAGACGGCACTGAGGCTGAATACGACCGCCTGCTGATTGCCACCGGCTCGACCCCGTTCATCCTGCCGATCCCCGGCAATACCTTGCAGGGCGTGATCGGCTACCGCGACATTGCCGACACCCAGGTGATGATCGACACCGCCAAGACCCACAAGCACGCCGTGGTCATCGGTGGCGGCCTGCTGGGCCTTGAAGCCGCCAACGGCCTGATGCTGCGGGGCATGCACGTCACCGTGGTGCACATCGGCGAATGGCTGCTGGAGCGCCAACTGGACAAAACCAGCGGCCAACTCCTGCAAACCGCCCTGGAAGCCCGTGGCCTGCATTTCCGCCTGTGCGAACAGACCCAGGCCCTGCACGACGCCGGCAATGGCCGGGTCGGCTCAGTGCAGTTCAAGAACGGCGACATCATCCCCGCCGATCTGGTGGTGATGGCCGCCGGCATTCGCCCCAACACCAAACTGGCGGAAAAAGCCGGCATCCCTTGCAGCCGCGGGATTCTGGTCAACGACACAATGCAAACCTACGACCCTCGGGTGTACGCCATCGGTGAATGCGCCAGCCACCGCGGCACCGCCTACGGCCTGGTCGCACCGCTGTTCGAACAAGCCAAGGTGTGCGCCAACCACCTCGCCCAACTGGGCTTCGCCACTTACAAGGGCTCGGTGACGTCGACCAAATTGAAAGTCACCGGCATCGACCTGTTCTCCGCCGGCGACTTCATGGGCGGCGAAGGCACCGAGACCATCACCCTCTCCGACCCGATTGGCGGGGTGTACAAAAAACTGGTGATCAAGGATGACGTGCTGGTCGGCGCCTGCCTGTACGGCGATACGGCAGACGGCGGCTGGTATTTCCGGCAGATCCGTGAGAACCATGCCATCGGCGAGATCCGCGATCACCTGATGTTTGGGAACAGATCCTGATCAACACCGTGGGCGGTGCGGCAGACGTCAAACCGAAAAGCGAAAAAGCCATCTGCGGGTGCAGCGACCTCAACCACGGGCAAATCCGCCAGGCCATCCGCGACCAGCATCTGCTGACCATCGCCGGCACCATGAGCTACCTGAACTGGCGCACGCCGAACGGCTGCGCCACCTGCCGCCCGGCGCTCAACTACTACCTGATTTCCACCTGGCCCGGCGAAGCCAAGGACGATCCGCAATCGCGCCTGATCAACGAACGCGCCCACGCCAACATTCAGAAAGACGGCACTTACTCTGTCGTCCCGCGGATGTGGGGCGGTGTGACCAATCCTTCAGAACTGCGGCGCATCGCCGACGTGGCCGACAAGTACAACGTGCCGATGGTCAAGGTCACCGGCGGCCAACGCATCGACTTGCTGGGGATCAAAAAGCAAGACTTGCCGGGCGTCTGGAAAGACCTGGACATGCCGTCCGGCCACGCCTACGGCAAATCCATCCGCACCGTGAAAACCTGTGTCGGCAGTGAGTTCTGCCGCTTCGGCACCCAGAATTCCACGCAACTGGGCATCGAGCTCGAACATGACCTGTTCAACATGTGGTCGCCACACAAAGTGAAACTGGCTGTCTCCGGTTGCCCACGCAACTGCTCGGAAGCGGGGATCAAGGACGTCGGAATTATCGGCGTGGATTCCGGCTGGGAGATGTACATCGGTGGCAACGGCGGGATCAAGACCGAAGTCGCTGAATTCTTCGTCAAGTTGAAAACCGCTGAAGAGGTGCGCGAATACAACGGCGCTTTCCTGCAGCTGTACCGTGAAGAAGCCTTCTACCTCGAGCGCACCGTGCATTACCTGCAACGAGTCGGCATGGAACACATCAAGAAAGCCGTGCTGGAAGACCCGGTACGGCGCAAGGCACTCAACGAACGCCTGCAATTCTCCCTGTCGTTCGAACAGGACCCGTGGAAAGAACGCCTCGAGCAACCACTGCTGAAAAAAGAATTCGAAGTCATTCCCGTGAAGAACCTGGAGGTGTCGGTATGAACTGGCTGGATATCTGCGCACTGGAAGAGATCAACACCCTTGGCTCGCGGATCGTCGCCGGCCCGAAAGGCGACATTGCGATTTTTCGTACGAGCGACGATGAGGTTTTCGCCCTCGACGACCGCTGCCCGCATAAGGGCGGRCCGCTGTCCCAGGGTTTGATCTACGGCAAACGGGTCGCCTGCCCGCTGCACAACTGGCAGATCGACCTGGAAACCGGCGAAGCCCAGGCTCCCGATATCGGCTGTGCCCACCATCATTCGGCACGGGTCGAAAATGGCCGGGTGCTGCTGGCTCTGCGGGAAGCAAGCTGATGGACCGCCAAATCACCGCCTCCACCTGCTGCTACTGCGGGGTCGGCTGCGGCGTGCTGATCGAGCACGACGGCGAGCGCATTCTCGGCGTCAGCGGCGATCCGGCGCACCCGGCCAACTTCGGCAAATTGTGCAGTAAAGGTTCGACCTTGCATCTGACCGGCGACCTGACCGCGCGGGCCTTGTACCCGCAACTGCGCCTGGGCAAAGGACTGGCTCGCAGCCGCACAGATTGGGACAGCGCACTCGATCACGCCGCCAGTGTCTTCGCCAAGACCATCGCCGAACACGGCCCGGACAGCGTCGCGTTCTATATCTCCGGGCAATTGCTGACCGAGGATTACTACGCCTTCAACAAACTGGCGCGGGCGCTGGTGGGCACCAACAACATCGACAGCAATTCACGGCTGTGCATGTCTTCAGCGGTGGTCGGCTACAAGCGCAGCCTCGGCGCCGATGCTCCGCCCTGCAACTACGAAGACCTGGAACTGAGCGACTGCGTGATGATCGTCGGCAGCAACATGGCCTACGCCCACCCGGTCCTGTTTCGTCGCCTGGAAGAAGCCAAATCCCATCGTCCGCAGATGAAAGTCATCGTCATCGACCCACGGCGCACCGACACCTGCGATCTGGCTGACCTGCACCTGGCGATTCTGCCCGGTACCGATGTCGCGTTGTTCCATGGGATTTTGCACTTGCTGCTGTGGGAAGACTGGATCGACCGCGACTTCATCAAGGCCCACACCGAAGGCCTGGCCGAGCTGAAAAACCTGGTACGCGACTACACCCCGGCAATGGTCTCGCAACTCTGTGGCATCAGCGTCGAGCAACTRCACCAATGCGCGGAATGGGTCGGCACGTCACCGAGCTTTCTGTCGCTGTGGTGCATGGGGCTGAATCAGTCCACCGCCGGCAGCGCGAAGAACAGCGCGCTGATCAACCTGCACTTGGCTACCGGGCAGATCGGCCGGCCCGGTGCAGGACCTTTCTCGCTGACCGGTCAGCCCAATGCCATGGGCGGCCGGGAAACCGGCAGTTTGTCAAACCTGCTGCCGGGTCATCGCGAAGCGGCCAATGCCGAGCACCGGGCGCAAGTGGCCGCCTACTGGGGCGTCGATCAACTGCCCGAAAACACCGGGCTCACGGCCATCGAACTGTTCGAGCAGATGCGCAGCGGCAAGATCAAAGCCCTGTGGATCGCCTGCACCAACCCTGCCCAGTCGCTGCCGGACCAGACCTCTGTGCGCGAGGCACTGCAAGCCTGCCCGTTCGTGGTGTTGCAGGAAGCCTTCCACACCACCGAAACCGCCGCATTCGCCGACCTGTTGCTGCCCGCCGCCAGTTGGGGTGAAAAGGACGGCACGGTTACCAACTCCGAGCGACGCATTTCCCACGTCCGCCGAGCCATCGGCGCCCCCGGTGAAGCACGGCCCGATTGGGCGATCACCGTGGATTTCGCACAGCGTCTGGAAAAACACCTGCGTCCCGGAGCCTCCAGCCTGTTTGCCTTTGAAACCCCGGCACAGGTCTTCGACGAATACAAACAACTGACTCGCGGCCGCGACCTCGACCTGTCCGGGATCAGTCATGAGTTGATCGACCAGCTCGGACCGCAGCAATGGCCCTTCCCCGCCGGAGCCCGCGAAGGCACCGCGCGGTTGTACCTTGACGGGGTATTCCCGACCGCCAGCGGGCGTGCGCAGTTCGTGACCGACCCCTATCGCGCCGCCAAGGAACAACGCGATGCGCGTTTCCCGCTGACCTTGATCACCGGTCGCCTGCGCGATCAATGGCACGGCATGAGCCGCACCGGCACCGCCGCGCAACTGTTCGGCCATGTCAGCGAAGCCGTGTTGAGCCTACACCCGGATGAACTGCGTCGGCATCGCCTGCAACCTGGCGACCTGATCAATCTGAAAAGTCGCCGGGGCGCGGTGATCCTGCCGGTCAGCAGCGACGACAGCGTACGTCCGGGCCAGGCTTTCCTGCCGATGCATTGGGGCGACCGCTTTCTCAAGGGCGGTGTGAATACCCTCACCCTTCCCGCCTTCGATCCGTTGTCGAAGCAACCGGAACTCAAACACAGCGGTGTGCGGCTCGAGCCTGTGCATTTGCCCTGGCAGCTTTTCGCCCTGATCGAAGGTGATGTTCAACAGCACCTGGAGACGTTGCGACCACTCTGCGAGGCGTTTTCCTACGCCAGCCTCAGCTTGGCCGGCCGTGAGCGTCCCGCGCTGCTGATACGCGCCGCCAGCGCCACCGCGCCAGAGCCGCAGTTGTTGCGTGATATCGATCAATGCCTGGGGCTCAACGACGGCCCGGTATTGGCCTACGACGACCCCCGGCGCTCGATCGGTAAACGGGTGCGTATCGAGAACGGCCGGATCACCGCGATTCGCCTGGCCGGTGAAACACTCGCCCAACATTGGCTGCAAAGCCTGTGGCTCGAAGGTCGCGCCGACGAACAACTGCGCCGTTGGCTGCTGGCACCGTTGAGTGCGCCACCAGGCAACGCTGGCGCCCCTGCATCCGGCAGCAAAACCCTGTGCAACTGCATGAACGTCAGCCAGAACGCAATCTGTGCCGGAATCAGCCGTGGCCTGGACTTGCAAGGTTTGAAACAAGAATTGGGCTGCGGCACGCAATGCGGCTCCTGCGTCCCGGAAATCAAGCGTTTACTGGCCGCCACTGCGCAGCCAGTCGCCGTCACCTCGTGAGGAAAACACTATGAGCGCAAAAGTCTGGCTGGTGGGTGCGGGTCCCGGCGATCCGGAATTGCTGACCCTCAAGGCGGTTCGTGCGTTGCGCGAAGCGGACGTGGTGTTGATCGACGATCTGGTCAATCCTGCGGTACTGGAGCATTGCCCGAATGCGCGAATTATTCCCGTGGGCAAGCGCGGCGGCTGTCGCTCCACGCCTCAAGCCTTCATTCATCGCCTGATGCTGCGTTATACCCGCCACGGCAAATGCGTGGTGCGGCTCAAGGGTGGCGATCCGTGCATCTTCGGACGCGGCGGTGAAGAGGCGCAGTGGTTACGTGAACGAGGGGTCGAGGTTGAATTGGTCAATGGCATCACCGCTGGCCTTGCCGGCGCGACCCAATGTGATATTCCACTGACACTGCGGGGTGTCGCCCGTGGCGTGACACTGGTCACGGCGCACACTCAGGATGACAGTAGCCTGAACTGGCAGGCCCTGGCTCAAGGCGGCACCACGTTGGTGGTCTATATGGGTGTCGCAAAACTGAGCGAGATTCGTGAGCAACTGCTGGCCGGTGGAATGGCCGCCGATACTCCCGTGGCGATGATCGAAAACGCTTCGCTGCCGCACCAACGGGAATGCCGGAGCGACCTGACAGCAATGGAAGAGGATGCCCTCAGCTTTCAGTTGAAGAGCCCGGCGATCYTGGTGATCGGTGCCGTGGCAGCCTGTGCAACTTCATCTCTGTGGGAGCGCGACTTGCCCGCGATGGTGGCCGATCAATCAGCCTGAACCCTACCTATTACTCCCTCTTCACCAAATCGCAGACAAAGAAAAGCCCGGCCTAAGCCGGGCTTTTCTTGAGCTGCGAGCTAATTACTTAGCTTGAGCTTCAACCTTCGCTTCTACGCGACGGTTTACAGCGCGACCAGCTTCAGTGGCGTTGTCAGCAACTGGGCGGGATTCGCCGTAGCCAACAGACTGAACGCGGGACGGCGAAACACCGTACTGGTTGGTCAGAACTTGCTTAACGGCGTTTGCACGACGCTCGGACAGTTTCTGGTTGTAAGCGTCAGGACCGACGGAGTCAGTGTGACCTTCAACAACAGTAGTGGTGGATGGGTACTGCTTCATGAAGTCAGCCAGGTTTTTGATGTCGCCGTAGCTGTTAGGCTTGACTACCGACTTGTTGAAGTCGAATTTCACGTCCAGCTCAACACGAACAACTTCAGCAACTGCTGGGCAGCCATCAGCGTCAACAGTTACGTTGGCTGGGGTGTCTGGGCACTTGTCAACGTTGTCSCAAACGCCATCGTTGTCGCTGTCGGAGCAAACTTCAGCCGGTGCTGGAACTGGAGCAGCAGCAGGCTTGGAGCCGCCACCGAAGTTCACACCGATACCGACGCTAGGAGCCCACTCGGTGTCGCCCTGGTCGATGTTGTAC
>NZ_JBFTMK010000339.1:0-6768 GCF_056396965.1 Pseudomonas sp. 05N434 | reverse complement strand
GCCCTACCAACCCCTTCTGGCTTCGATGAACTGAAGCGTAACAGCTGTCGAAAACTGCGTAACTCGTTGTTTACCAAGGAGTTTTCCGTTTCGACTGCGCCGGAAGTGGGGCGAATTATAGACGTCCAGGATCTGCCGTCAACCTCTAATTACGCCTTTCTTGCAGAAGGTGCCTTTTTAACGATTAAACGTGGAATTCGGCGGGTTACAGGCGGCAATCTCAATACTAATAACAACGCACCTATAGAAGCGTAGATCGCCCACTCCCTCAGATCGGCGCGAACGATCCACAACATATGCAGTAACCCAAGCCCGAGAATCACATAGACCAACCGATGCAGTCTTTTCCAGCGAACGCCCAAATGCCGCTGACTGTAACGATTGGAGGTAACCGCCAGCGCCAACAAACCAAGAAAACCCAGCACCCCGACGATAATGTACGGCCGCTTGCGCAACTCGATACCCAGTTGTGACCAATCAAAGCCGAGGATGAACGCCGTATAACCGCTCAAATGCAAAACCACATAGGCGAAACACCACAACCCCAACTGCCGTCGGACAGCTATCCACCCCGACCAACCGGTGAGCTTCTGCAATGGCGTCATGCTTAACGTAATGAGCAGCAGGACAAGCGTCCCCAACCCTAGACGATCAACCAGCACCTTTCCTGGATCAGGCCCCAGCACATCCGCCCAGGCTTGATACAACCAAAGCAGCGGCCAAACAGCTGCGGCGATAAAGACACCAATACGCCAGAACAGATATCGCATCAGTAATTCTTCCGCAGATCGAGCCCTGCATATAAAGAAGCGACTTCATCCGAGTAGCCGTTGAACATTTGCGTGTCCCGCACATTGGGCTTGAACAGACCGCTCGGCAAACGCCTTTCCCGTGCCTGCGTCCAACGCGGGTGGTCGACTGTCGGGTTCACGTTCGCATAAAAGCCATACTCATTCGAGGCAATGCTCTGCCAGGTGGTTTTCGGCTGCTCACTGACCAGGCTGATTCGCACGATGGACTTGATGCTCTTGAAGCCGTATTTCCACGGCACCACCAGACGTAGCGGCGCACCGTTCTGATTGGGCAACTCACGTCCATACATGCCTACAGCGAGAATCGCCAACGGATTCATCGCCTCATCCAGACGCAGCCCTTCTACATATGGCCAGTCGATCAAGGCGAAGCCAGAACGTTGTCCAGGCATACTCTTGGGATCTTGCAGGGTTTCAAAGCGAATAAATGTCGCATCCTTGAAAGGCGTGATTGCTTCATCCTTGACGTTGACCGCCCCCCATTTAGTGGAAGGCAGTTTTTCGGCAAACCAGGACGGCGCCTTGCCAGGCTCGACATCGGCATAACGCGCAGCATCGTCGGCACTCGCCCAGCGCGGCAGCGTACTCACAGCCAAACCGGCAACGGCCGCGCCTAATACATTGCGACGAGAAAGGTAGAGAGATTCAGGCGTGACGTCTGACTCATGACAGTCAGACGCTTTGGGGACTTTGATCAGCATGGCAACTCCGCAGCATTGGAGGACAGATGCACCCATAGACTGCGGAGTATGAGGGAAATTACATCACTCGGCTTTTTTGTGCCGACGAAGACGCAGCAGGTACTGCACCGGCCCGGAAGCCGCATAGGCAAGGAAAACCAGCAGCAGGATGCGCGGCGGATCACTGAATACAACGGCAAATACCAGCACCACTGCCAGGATCGCGACAAAGGGAACGCGCCCCTTCAAGTCCAGCTCCTTGAAGCTGTTGTACTTGATGTTACTGACCATCAGCATGCCCGCGGCGGCAACCATCAGTGCAACCAGGAACGACATTTTGGAACCCTGAATGCCGTAATCGCTGAACGCCCAGACAATGCCCGCGACCACACCGGCCGCGGCCGGGCTGGCCAGACCGATGAAGTAGCGCTTGTCGGCGGTGCCGACCTGCGTGTTGAAGCGTGCCAGGCGCAACGCMGCACCCGCCACATAGATGAAGGCGACCATCCAGCCGACTTTGCCCATATCGCCCAAGGCCCAGCCGAATGCCAGCAAAGCCGGCGCGACGCCAAAGGCAACCATATCCGACAGCGAGTCGTACTCCGCACCGAAGGCGCTTTGGGTGTTGGTCATGCGAGCGACGCGACCGTCGAGGCCGTCGAGCACCATGGCAACGAAAATCGCGATCGCGGCAAACGCAAAATACTTGCTCGCGCCGATTGCATCACCGGCACTCAAGGCGCTCTGGGCGCTCATCGAGTTGATGATGGAATAGAACCCTGCGAAGAGGTTCGCAGTGGTGAACAGATTCGGCAGAAGATAGATACCACGATGCCGGACTTTACGGCCWTCAGCGTCATGCCCTTCTTCGATGTGCTCATCGATGGGCAGAAGGCTTTCGGCGTCAGAAGCCTGCTTTGGCTCTTCGGGACGTTCGCTCATGGACATTACCTTGCAACGGGGTGGAAAGTTTCGACAGGTGTCTGGGACGACGGTTCGACCGCAAACGATGCAGCTTTATACCAGAACCGGCGGATCCAAACGAAAAAACGCGGCCTAGGCCGCGTTTTCCGTACAAGCTCGTGACTTAGTTCTTGGCTTTGTCGACGATCTTGTTGGCACCGATCCACGGCATCATGGAGCGCAGTTGCTCACCGATGATTTCGATACCGTGAGCGGCGTTGTTACGACGCTTGGCGGTCATCGAAGGATAGCCGGTGGCGCCTTCGCTGATGAACATCTTGGCGTATTCGCCGTCCTGAATACGTTTCAGGGCGTTGCGCATGGCCTGACGGGATTCGGCGTTGATTACTTCCGGACCTGTCACGTACTCGCCGTACTCAGCGTTGTTGGAGATCGAGTAGTTCATGTTGGCGATACCGCCTTCGTACATGAGGTCAACGATCAGCTTCAATTCGTGCAGGCATTCGAAGTAGGCCATTTCCGGCGCGTAGCCAGCTTCAACCAGGGTTTCGAAACCGGCTTTTACCAGCTCAACGGTACCGCCGCACAGAACGGCTTGTTCGCCGAACAGGTCGGTTTCGGTCTCGTCCTTGAAGGTGGTTTCGATGATGCCGGTACGACCGCCACCAACGCCGGCAGCGTAGGACAGTGCAACGTTTTTGGCGTTGCCCGAAGCATCCTGGTAGATAGCGATCAGGTCAGGGATACCGCCGCCTTTGACGAACTCGGAACGCACGGTGTGGCCCGGAGCTTTCGGCGCGATCATGATCACGTCGAGGTCAGCGCGCGGAACAACCTGGTTGTAGTGGATCGCGAAACCGTGGGAGAAGGCCAGGGTGGCGCCTTTCTTGATGTTCGGCTCGATTTCGTTCTTGTACAGCGAGGACTGGAACTCGTCCGGGGTCAGGATCATGACCAGGTCGGCAGCTGCTACGGCGGAAGCAACGTCAGTCACTTTCAGGCCGTGGGCTTCAGCTTTGGCAACGGTGGCCGAACCTTTACGCAGGCCAACGGTAACGTCAACGCCGGAGTCTTTCAGGTTGCACGCTTGAGCGTGGCCTTGGGAGCMGTAACCAATGATGGCAACTTTCTTGCCCTGGATGATCGACAGGTCGCAGTCTTTATCGTAGAAAACTTTCATGAATTTCCCCTTTATATCTGGCCCTCAGGCCATTCGCTAATTTGGTTTAGATGCTCAGTACTTTGTCGCCGCGGGCAATCCCGGTGACGCCACTGCGTACGGTTTCCAGAATCGAGGCAGTGCCGATCGATTGAATGAAGCTGTCGAGCTTGTCGCTGGTACCGGTCAATTGAACGGTATACACGCTGGCGCTGACATCAACGATCTGCCCACGATAAATATCGGTGGTGCGCTTGATCTCGGCGCGCTGGGCGCCGGTGGCCTTGACCTTGACCAGCATCAGTTCGCGCTCGATGTGAGCACTCTCCGACAAGTCGACCAGTTTGACCACTTCAATCAGCTTGTTCAGGTTCTTGGTGATCTGCTCGATGATTTCATCATGGCCGACAGTGGTCAGCGTCAGACGCGACAAAGTCGGGTCTTCGGTTGGCGCCACGGTCAGGCTTTCGATGTTGTAGTTGCGCTGCGAAAACAGGCCGACTACACGAGACAGAGCGCCCGGTTCGTTTTCCAGAAGCAGGGAAATAATGTGCCGCATGATTAAGTACGCTCCGTCTTGCTCAACCACATATCACGCATGGAGCCGTCTTTGATCTGCATCGGGTAGACGTGCTCGCTGGTGTCAACCGAGATATCGATAACCACCAGGCGATCTTTCATGGCGAACGCCTCCTCCATCTTCGACTTCAAATCTTTCGAGTCGGTGATGCGCACGCCAACGTGACCATAGGCCTCTGCCAGTTTGACGAAGTCAGGCAGCGATTCCATGTAGGAGTGCGAGTGACGGCTGCCATAACTCATGTCCTGCCACTGGCGAACCATACCCAGCACGCCATTGTTCAGGATGACGATTTTTACCGGCAAACCGTATTGCAGGCAGGTCGACAGTTCCTGAATGTTCATCTGGATGCTGCCCTCGCCTGTTACGCAGGCGACATCGTCATCCGGGAAGCTCAGCTTGATGCCCATGGCCGCCGGAAAACCGAAGCCCATGGTGCCCAGGCCACCGGAGTTGATCCAACGGTTCGGCTTGTTGAACTTGTAGTACTGCGCCGCGAACATCTGATGCTGACCCACGTCGGAGGTCACAAAGGCGTCGCCCTTGGTCACTTCGCACAGGGTTTCGATCACGGTCTGCGGCTTGATCACGCTGCCGTCGCCCTTGTCGTAAGGGAACAGACCGCGGTCACCGCGCCACTCATCAACTTGCTTCCACCAGCTGGCAACGGACTCCTTGTTCGGGGTCTCGCCGATTTCCTTGAGGATCGCGACCATTTCGGTCAGGACACTCTCGACCGGGCCAACGATAGGCACGTCTGCCTTGATGGTCTTGGAAATCGAAGCCGGGTCGATGTCGATGTGAATGATCTTGGCATTCGGGCAGAACTTGGCCGGGCCGTTGATCACGCGGTCATCGAAACGCGCGCCGACTGCAAGGATCACATCGGCATGGTGCATCGCCAGGTTGGCGGTGTAGCTGCCGTGCATGCCGAGCATGCCGATGAACTGACGGTCGGTGCCAGGGTAGGCACCCAGGCCCATCAGGGTATTGGTCACTGGCAGGTTGAGCATCTTCGCCAGCTCGGTCAGCGGCGCAGAGCCACCACCGAGGATCACGCCGCCGCCCGAATACAACACAGGGCGCTTGGCCGCCAGAAGCATTTCGGCTGCCTTGCGGATTTGCCCGGAGTGACCGCGAACGGCCGGGCTGTAGGAACGCAGCTTGGCTTTTTTCGGGAAGATGTATTCGAACTTTTCGGCCGGGTTGGTCATGTCTTTCGGGATATCGACAACGACCGGACCAGGACGACCGGATTGCGCCAGGTAGAACGCCTTCTTCATGACTTCCGGGATTTCCGAGGCGTGCTTGATCATGAAGCTGTGCTTCACGATCGGCCGGGAGATACCGATCATGTCGGTTTCCTGGAACGCATCGGTGCCTACCATGGTGCTAGGCACCTGGCCGGAAATGACCACCATCGGAATGGAGTCCATGTAGGCCGTGGCAATACCGGTGATGGCGTTGGTTGCGCCCGGGCCGGACGTCACCAGTACCACGCCGGCTTTACCGGTGGCACGGGCATAGCCGTCAGCCATATGGGTCGCAGCCTGCTCGTGACGAACCAGGATGTGGGTCACTTCCGGTTCTTTGAACAGGGCATCATAGACATGAAGAAGAGCACCACCCGGGTACCCGTAGATATATTTGACGCCTTCGTCACGCAAAAAGCGGACGAGCATCTCACCGCCAGATAAAAGCTCCACGTTGTTCACCTCTAAAACGCCAGAATACCGCCCACATACAAGAGGACGGGTCTTAATAGGTTTACTTCTCGGCAGAGCATGAGCGACGGTGGTCGCCGACTACGTCAGCACTGACTGAGCAAGTATTGGGATCGTCCCAAGTGTTGCGGGCCTTTCCCACCCAGCGCGAGGTAACGCGTTGCGGGTGTAACAGGTCGGCGCGGATGTGCGCCTCATGATCTGCCGAGTGGGTCTGCTTCTGGCAGTCCCTCTACAGCGGACTTTGGATTCTTCTGTTTCGCCCATCGCAAGTCAAGCCGTCAATGTGCTTTATTGAACTAAGCGCATGAGAACGCAAGAAAAAACCTTTAAACCGCAACTGTGTTAGCTTCAATTGCGCACCCCTGACAAGGAAATGGCATGAGAACACTCATCTTCACCGCCAGCTTGCTGATCAGCCTGAGCCCTTTGTGCATGGCGGGTCAGATCTATAAATGGGTCGATGCCCAGGGCGTCACCCATTTCGATGCGCAGCCGCCCCAAGGCCGGGAGGCCACCGTCATGGTCACGCCCTCCCCGCCCGTCGGCAAGCCGGGCGCGCTACCGCGCGGCAACGTCATCGGCGATCAAAAGGCCATCGATCACAAAGTGAAAAAGCAGGTCGCCGAGCAGCAGGCCCAGCTAAGAGTGTTCTGTGAACAAGCTCGGACGAACCTGGCTCAACTGCAGAACAATCCGCGATTGCGGGAGGAAGTCGACGGCGAGACGCGCCGCCTGACCGACCAACAACGTCAGGAGCGCCTCACCGAAGCACAGAAACAGATTGCGAAAAACTGCCAGTAAGCACTGGCAGTTTCCGATTCAGCGGGAGACGGTGATCAACGCGTCGAACTCTTTGAGCAAGACCTGAAGCTGCCGATCCTTGCCC
>NZ_JBFTMK010000338.1:0-5532 GCF_056396965.1 Pseudomonas sp. 05N434 | reverse complement strand
GTTTGGTGCCAGGAAGAGCCGATGAACCAGGGCGCCTGGTACAGCAGCCAGCATCACATGCGTCGCAGCCTGACCAACCATAAACAAGGCCTGGTCCTGGAATACGCTGGTCGTGAGGCGTCTGCCGCACCTGCTTGCGGTTACGCTTCGATGCACGCCGAGCAGCAGGAACAACTGCTGCAAGATGCTTTCACTGTTTAACGCCTTCGCGCACCTGAAACCGAATTTAAGGACCCACAGATAATGGCTATCGAAATCAAAGCCCCCACTTTCCCGGAATCGGTTGCCGATGGCACCGTTGCCACCTGGCACAAAAAACCGGGCGACGCCGTCAAGCGTGACGAACTGATCGTCGACATCGAAACCGACAAAGTCGTACTGGAAGTTCTGGCCACTGCTGATGGCGTGCTGGGCGCSATCGTCAAGAACGAAGGCGACACCGTTCTGTCCGACGAAGTTCTGGGCTCCATCGGTGAGGGCGGTGCTGCCGCCGCTCCAGCCGCTGCTGCACCTGCCGCTGCTGCCGCTGCTCCTGCCGAAGCGGGCGAAGACGATCCTGTTGCTGCACCGGCTGCTCGCAAGCTGGCTGAAGAAAACGGCATCAACATCGCTTCCGTTGCCGGTACTGGCAAAGGCGGTCGTGTGACCAAGGAAGACGTGGTAGCAGCTGTTGCCGCCAAGAAAGCCGCTCCGGCTGCTGCACCTGCCAAGGCTGCTGCACCGGCTGCTTCGGCTCCGGTATTCGCTGCTGGCGACCGCGTAGAAAAACGCGTTCCGATGACCCGTCTGCGTGCCAAGGTTGCCGAGCGTCTGGTTGAAGCTCAATCGAACATGGCCATGCTGACCACTTTCAACGAAGTCGACATGACCGAAGTCATGGCCCTGCGTTCGAAGTACAAGGACCTGTTCGAGAAGTCCCACAACGGCGTACGCCTGGGCTTCATGTCGTTCTTCGTGAAAGCGGCTACCGAAGCGCTGAAACGCTTCCCGGCTGTCAACGCGTCGATCGACGGTGCCGACATCGTTTACCACGGCTACGCCGACGTTGGTGTGGCTGTTTCCAGCGACCGCGGTCTGGTTGTACCGGTTCTGCGTAACGCCGAACTGATGAGCCTGGCTGAAATCGAAGGCGGCATCGCTACCTTCGGCAAGAAAGCCCGTGACGGCAAACTGTCGATGGAAGAAATGACCGGCGGCACGTTCACCATCACCAACGGCGGTACTTTCGGTTCGATGATGTCGACTCCGATCGTCAACCCGCCACAGGCTGCGATTCTGGGTATGCACAACATCATCCAGCGCCCTATGGCGATCAACGGTCAGGTAGTTATCCGTCCGATGATGTACCTGGCGCTGTCCTACGATCACCGTCTGATCGATGGCAAAGAAGCTGTGACCTTCCTGGTGACCATCAAGAACCTGCTGGAAGACCCGGCTCGTTTGCTGCTGGATATCTGATTTCGTTGCACGGGCCGTTCAGATGGACGGCCCTTCTGTAATGACCAGCTTCGTCCCACGACGGTCCTCAAAAGGGGCCGTCCGGTTTGATTCGAGAAGGAATGACACATGACTCAGAAATTCGACGTGGTAGTGATTGGCGCGGGTCCTGGCGGCTACGTGGCTGCCATTAAAGCAGCGCAACTGGGCCTCACCACTGCCTGCATCGAGAAATACACCGACAAGGAAGGCAAACTGGCCCTCGGCGGTACTTGCCTGAACGTCGGCTGCATTCCATCCAAGGCGCTGCTGGACAGCTCCTGGAAGTTTCACGAAGCGCAAGACGGCTTCGCGATCCACGGTATCAACCACGCTGGCGTGACCATGGACGTGCCAGCAATGGTCGGCCGTAAAGCCAACATCGTCAAAGGCCTGACCTCCGGCGTTGCAACGCTGTTCAAGGCTAACGGCGTCACTTCGATCCAGGGCCACGGCAAACTGCTGGCTGGCAAGAAAGTCGAAGTCACCAAGCCTGACGGTTCGGTTGAAGTCATCGAAGCCGAAAACGTCATCCTGGCTCCGGGCTCGCGTCCGATCGACATTCCACCGGCTCCGGTCGACCAGAATGTGATCGTCGATTCGACTGGCGCTCTGGAATTCCAATCCATACCAAAACGCCTGGGTGTAATCGGCGCTGGTGTTATCGGTCTGGAACTGGGTTCGGTATGGTCCCGTCTGGGCGCTGAAGTCACCGTTCTCGAAGCACTGGATACCTTCCTGATGGCAGCGGACACCGCTGTTTCCAAGGAAGCGCTGAAAACCCTGACCAAACAGGGTCTGGACATCAAGCTGGGCGCTCGCGTGACCGGTTCCAAAGTGAACGGCGACGAAGTCGTTGTGAACTACACCGATGCCAACGGCGAACAGAACATCACTTTCGACAAGTTGATCGTAGCCGTTGGTCGCCGTCCGGTGACCACTGATCTGCTGGCTGCCGATTGCGGCGTGACCCTGGACGAGCGCGGTTTCGTGCACGTTGACGATCACTGCGCCACCACCGTACCGGGCGTTTACGCCATCGGTGACGTGGTTCGCGGCATGATGCTGGCTCACAAAGCCTCGGAAGAGGGCATCATGGTTGTCGAGCGCATCAAGGGCCATAAAGCCCAGATGAACTATGACCTGATCCCTTCGGTTATTTATACTCACCCGGAAATCGCGTGGGTCGGTAAAACCGAGCAGGCCTTGAAAGCTGAAGGCGTAGAAGTTAACGTCGGCACCTTCCCGTTCGCAGCCTCTGGCCGTGCCATGGCCGCCAACGATACCGGTGGTTTCGTCAAGGTCATCGCTGATGCCAAGACTGACCGCGTATTGGGCGTCCACGTGATTGGCCCGAGCGCCGCAGAACTGGTTCAGCAGGGCGCGATCGGCATGGAATTCGGCACCAGCGCTGAAGACCTGGGCATGATGGTTTTCTCCCATCCGACCCTGTCTGAAGCCTTGCACGAAGCAGCGTTGGCAGTGAATGGCGGCGCCATCCACATCGCCAACCGCAAGAAACGCTAAGCGGATAATAAGAAACCACGGCGGTACGGCCCGTCGTGAGCCTTGCGAGCAAGACTCACCGCGGAATGTCCGCTGGACGCAGTCTTGCGTAGCTGCACCGGGTACCCGGAAAGGTTACGCAAGCAGCAGTCACAGGTGGTGCGGCACTTGAATGAGTGCAGCACCGAATGCGCAGTACCTAACGAAGACGGTAATAAGCATGAATCTTCACGAGTATCAGGGTAAGCAGCTGTTCGCTGAGTACGGCCTGCCAGTATCCACCGGTTACGCGGTAGACACCCCGGAAGCAGCAGCAGAAGCTTGCGACAAAATCGGCGGCAGCGAATGGGTTGTCAAAGCCCAGGTTCACGCCGGTGGTCGCGGTAAAGCGGGCGGCGTAAAGCTGGTTCGCAGCAAAGAAGACGCTAAAGCATTCGCACAGCAGTGGCTGGGCAAGCGTCTGGTGACTTACCAGACTGACGCCAATGGTCAGCCAGTCACCAAAATCCTGGTTGAATCGTGCACTGATATCGCTAAAGAGCTGTACCTGGGCGCTGTCGTTGACCGTTCGAGCCGTCGCATCGTGTTCATGGCTTCCACCGAAGGTGGCGTGGACATCGAGAAAATTGCTCACGACACTCCAGAAAAAATTCTGAAAGCCACTATCGATCCACTGGTTGGCGCTCAGCCATTCCAGGGTCGCGAGCTGGCATTCCAGCTGGGTCTGGAAGGCAAGCAAGTTGCTCAGTTCGCCAAGATCTTCGTAGGTCTGGCCAAGCTGTTCAAGGATCACGACCTGGCTCTGCTGGAAGTGAACCCGCTGGTGATCAAGGCTGACGGCGATCTGCACTGCCTCGATGCCAAGATCAACATCGACGCCAACGCCATGTACCGTCAGCCTAAGCTGAAGACTTTCCACGATCCGTCGCAAGACGATCCGCGCGAAGCGCACGCTGCCAAGTTCGAACTGAACTACGTAGCACTGGAAGGCAACATCGGTTGCATGGTCAACGGTGCTGGCCTGGCCATGGGTACCATGGACATCGTCAACCTGCATGGCGGCAAACCAGCCAACTTCCTCGACGTGGGCGGCGGTGCTACCAAAGAACGCGTAACCGAAGCGTTCAAGATCATCCTGTCCGACACTAACGTCGCTGCAGTACTGGTCAACATCTTCGGCGGCATCGTTCGTTGCGACATGATTGCCGAAGGCATCATCGGCGCTGTGAAAGAAGTCGGCGTGAAAATCCCGGTTGTTGTTCGCCTTGAAGGCAACAACGCTGAGCTGGGCGCTAAAGTACTGGCAGAAAGCGGTTTGAACATCATCGCTGCTACCAGCCTGACCGACGCTGCTCAACAAGTTGTCAAAGCTGCGGAGGGCAAATAATGAGCGTCCTGATCAATAAAGACACCAAAGTTATCTGCCAGGGTATTACCGGTTCGCAAGGTAGTTTCCACACCCAGCAAGCCATCGAGTACGGCACCAAGATGGTTGGCGGCGTAACTCCAGGCAAAGGCGGCACCGAGCACCTGGGCCTGCCAGTGTTCAACACCGTGAAAGACGCTGTAGCTGCCACTGGCGCCACCGCCAGCGTGATCTACGTTCCAGCTCCTTTCTGCAAGGACTCCATCCTGGAAGCAGCCTTCGGCGGCATCAAGCTGATCGTTTGCATCACTGAAGGCATTCCTACCCTGGACATGCTGGATGCCAAGGTCAAGTGCGACGAGCTGGGCGTAGTCCTGATCGGTCCTAACTGCCCAGGCGTGATCACTCCAGGCGAATGCAAGATCGGCATCATGCCRGGTCACATYCACWTGCCGGGCAAGGTCGGTATCGTTTCCCGTTCCGGCACCCTGACCTACGAAGCTGTGAAGCAGACTACTGACGCCGGTTTCGGTCAGTCGACTTGCGTCGGCATCGGTGGTGACCCGATCCCGGGTTCGAACTTCATCGACATCCTGAAGCTGTTCCAGGAAGACCCGAAGACCGAAGCGATCGTGATGATCGGCGAGATCGGTGGTTCGGCTGAAGAAGAAGCGGCTGCCTACATCAAGGCACACGTGACCAAGCCGGTTGTTTCCTACATCGCTGGTGTGACTGCTCCTCCGGGCAAGCGCATGGGCCATGCTGGCGCAATCATCTCTGGCGGCAAAGGCACTGCAGACGAGAAATTCGCTGCTCTGCAAGACGCAGGCGTTAAAACCGTGCGTTCGCTGGCAGACATCGGCAAGGCCCTGGCCGAGCTGACCGGTTGGGCCGTCAAGTAAGCCTCGCGCTTAACTGACGCTCCACCAAACAAAGGCCACCTTCGGGTGGCCTTTGTCATTTCCGGGGTTTGAGATATTCGCAGCGCTTTTTGTGGCGAGGGAGGTTGTGAAAATTAGATATGTAAACACGACACTGAAATGTCGCKTATCGGATAGTTCGCCCCGTAATAGTGCGTTTGGTGGGCAAATTCGGTAGGCTAGCCGCCATTTTGCGTTTGCGGCCCACAAGGCTGCGGCGCGCTAAACGGGTCAGTCCTATACCTAAACGGGTCAGTCCTATAC
>NZ_JBFTMK010000337.1:0-9345 GCF_056396965.1 Pseudomonas sp. 05N434 | reverse complement strand
TCGCGCCACAGCCACCCGCAGTGAAAACGAAGCCCAACGCGGCGAACGTCTGCGCACCAGCAACGCGATTTCCGCCGAACTCGCCGACTCGCGCACCAGCGCTGCTCAAGAAGCTCGCGCCGCCGTCGGCGCGCTTCAGGCACAACTGGACCTGGCCAAACTGAACCTGAGCTTCACCCGCGTGACTGCGCCTATCAGCGGTCGCGTCAGCCGTGCGGAAATCACCGCCGGCAACCTGGTGACCGCCGATACCACCGCCCTGACCAGCGTGGTGTCCACCGACAAGGTCTACGCCTACTTCGACGCTGACGAGCGTGTATTCCTCAAGTACAACCAGCTCGCCCGCCAGGGTCAACGCGGCGCCACCACCCCGGTTTACATGGGCCTGTCCAATGAAGACGGTAACCCGCACCAGGGCCAGATGAACTTCGTCGACAACCAAGTCAACCCGAAGACCGGCACCATCCGCGGTCGTGCGGTGTTCGACAACAGAGACGGCAGCTACACCCCGGGTCTTTATGCACGCCTGAAACTGGTGGGCAGCGGCACCTACTCCGCGGTGTTGATCAACGACGAAGCGGTCGGTACCGACCTGGGTAAAAAGTTCGTGCTGGTGATGGATGCCGACAACAAAACGGCTTATCGCCCCGTCGAGCTGGGTCCGAAAATCGAAGGTTTGCGCATCGTGCGCAGCGGCCTGAACAAAGACGACACCATCATCGTCAAGGGTTTGCAACGGGTTCGCCCTGGTTCGCCGGTCAGCCCTGAAGTGATCCCGATGGCCAGCAAGGAAACCCTCGCGGCTCTCGCTCAACAACGACAAGCGCTGGAAGCCAGCAACCTGCCCCAAGTCGCACCTGCCAAGGTCGCGCCGGGTACGGTTGTGAAACTGGCTGCTGCGACTCCACGCGGTTAAGGGGCAATTACTCCGATGAATTTCTCCCAATTCTTCATTTCACGGCCGATTTTCGCAGCGGTACTGTCGCTGCTGATCCTGATCGCCGGTGCCATCTCGCTGTTCCAGTTGCCGATCAGCGAATACCCGGAAGTGGTGCCGCCAACCGTGGTGGTCCGTGCCAACTTCCCCGGCGCCAACCCTAAAGTCATCGGTGAAACTGTGGCTGCTCCTCTGGAGCAAGCCATCACCGGCGTCGAGAACATGCTGTACATGTCCTCGCAATCCACCGCTGACGGCAAGATCACCCTGACCATCACCTTCGCCCTGGGCACCGACCTGGACAACGCGCAGGTGCAGGTGCAGAACCGCGTGACGCGTTCCGAGCCGAAACTTCCCGAGGAAGTGACGCGCATCGGTATCACCGTCGACAAGGCGTCGCCCGACCTGACCATGGTTGTGCACTTGACCTCGCCGGACAAACGCTACGACATGCTCTACCTGTCCAACTACGCCTTGCTCAACATCAAGGATGAGCTGGCGCGTCTGGGCGGTGTCGGTGATGTGCAGCTGTTCGGCATGGGCGATTACTCGCTGCGGGTGTGGCTCGATCCGAACAAGACCGCTTCGCGCAACCTGACCGCCACCGATGTGGTCACCGCGATTCGTGAACAGAACCGTCAAGTGGCGGCCGGTGCCCTGGGTGCTCCGCCTGCACCGAATGCCACGGCATTCCAGCTGTCGGTCAACACCCAAGGCCGTCTGGTGTCTGAGGAAGAGTTCGAGAACATCATCATTCGCTCTGGCGAAAATGGTGAAATCACTCGCCTCAAAGACATCGCTCGTGTCGAACTCGGCTCCAGCCAATACGCCCTGCGCTCCTTGCTGAACAACCAACCGGCGGTGGCGATCCCGATCTTCCAGCGCCCAGGCTCCAACGCGATCCAGATCTCCAACGACGTTCGGGCGAAAATGGCCGAGCTGAAAAAGAACTTCCCGGAAGGCATGGACTTCAGCATCGTCTATGACCCGACGATCTTCGTGCGCGGTTCCATCGAGGCGGTGGTTCACACCCTCTTCGAAGCACTGATCCTGGTTGTGCTGGTAGTGATCCTCTTCCTGCAAACCTGGCGCGCCTCGATCATCCCGTTGGTGGCGGTGCCGGTTTCGCTGATCGGTACGTTTGCCGTGATGCACCTGTTCGGCTTCTCGCTGAACGCCCTGTCGCTGTTCGGACTGTTATTGGCCATCGGTATCGTGGTCGACGATGCGATCGTGGTGGTGGAGAACGTCGAGCGAAACATCGGGCTCGGACTCACTCCGGTAGAAGCCACCAAGCGTGCGATGCGTGAAGTGACCGGTCCGATCATCGCGACGGCGCTGGTGCTGTGTGCGGTGTTCATCCCGGCTGCGTTCATCTCCGGCTTGACCGGYCAGTTCTACAARCAGTTCGCSCTGACSATYKCGATYTCGACSRTSATCTCGGCCTTCAACTCGCTGACCTTGTCGCCAGCACTGGCCGCTGTGTTGCTCAAGAGCCATGACGCGCCGAAGGACCGCTTCTCCAAGGTGCTGGACAAGATCTTCGGTGGCTGGTTGTTCCGTCCGTTCAACCGTTTCTTTGACAAGGCCAGCCATGGCTATGTCGGCACCGTGGGCCGGGTAATCCGCAGCAGCGGTATCGCCCTGCTGCTGTACGCCGGCTTGATGGTGCTGACCTTCTTCGGTTTCTCCAACACCCCGACCGGTTTCGTACCTGGCCAGGACAAGCAATACCTGGTGGCGTTCGCGCAACTGCCGGATGCCGCGAGCCTGGACCGTACCGAAGACGTGATCAAGCGCATGTCCGACCTGGCCCTGAAACAGCCTGGCGTGGAAAGCGCGGTGGCCTTCCCCGGCCTGTCGATCAACGGTTTCACCAACAGCCCTAACGCCGGCATCGTGTTCGTCACCCTGAAGCCTTTCGACGAGCGTAAAGACCCGAGCATGTCCGCCGGTGCGATTGCCGRTGCGTTGAACGGCCAGTACGCCGGGATTCAGGAAGCCTACATGGCGATCTTCCCGCCACCGCCGGTACAAGGCCTGGGGACCATTGGCGGTTTCCGCCTGCAGATCGAAGACCGGGGCAACCTGGGCTATGACGAGCTGTACAAAGAAACCATGAACATCATCGCCAAGAGCCGCAGCGTGCCAGAACTGGCCGGTCTGTTCACCAGTTACACCGTGAACGTGCCGCAGGTCGATGCCGCCATCGACCGGGAAAAAGCCAAGACCCACGGCGTGGCCGTCAGCGACATCTTCGACACCCTGCAGATCTACCTGGGTTCGCTGTATGCCAACGACTTCAACCGCTTCGGTCGCACCTATCAGGTCAACGTTCAGGCCGAGCAACAGTTCCGCCTCGAATCGGACCAGATCGGTCAGCTGAAAGTGCGTAACAACCGTGGCGAGATGATCCCGCTGGCGACCTTCATCAAGGTCAGCGACACCTCGGGGCCAGACCGCGTGATGCACTACAACGGCTTCATCACCGCTGAAATCAACGGTGCGGCAGCCCCAGGCTACAGCTCCGGCCAGGCCGAGAAAGCCATCGAGAAACTGCTCAAGGATGAACTTCCGAACGGCATGACCTACGAGTGGACCGACCTGACCTACCAGCAGATTTTGTCCGGCAACACTGCGCTGTTCGTGTTCCCGCTCTGCGTACTGCTGGCGTTCCTGGTGCTCGCGGCTCAATACGAAAGCTGGAGCCTGCCACTGGCGGTGATCCTGATCGTACCGATGACCCTGCTGTCGGCCATTACCGGGGTGATTGCCTCGGGCGGCGACAACAACATCTTTACCCAGATCGGCTTGATCGTACTGGTGGGACTTGCGTGTAAGAACGCGATTCTGATCGTCGAGTTTGCCAAGGATAAGCAGGAAGAAGGTCTCGGCCCGCTGGCAGCGGTACTGGAAGCTTGCCGTCTGCGTCTGCGGCCGATCCTGATGACCTCCTTCGCGTTCATCATGGGTGTTGTGCCACTGGTTTTCTCCAGCGGTGCGGGTGCCGAAATGCGTCATGCCATGGGTGTGGCGGTGTTCTCCGGGATGCTCGGGGTGACCTTCTTCGGTCTGTTGCTGACGCCGGTGTTCTACGTACTGATTCGCAACTTTGTGGAGCGCGGTGAGCAACGCAAAGCGGCCAAGGCACTGAAATTGGAAAAGCAACTGGAGGCGCAACAATGAGCCTGAAAGCCTTCCTGCCGAGCCTGCTGGTACTGGCGCTGAGCGCCTGTGCCGTCGGCCCGGACTATAAAACCCCAGCCACCGAGGCGGCCAACATCACGGCCGCCAACGATGGCAGCGCCGGTCAGAAGAACATTGACCGCGCCCGTTTCGAAGGCATCTGGTGGCAGCAATTCGACGATCCGACCCTCAACCAGTTGGTGAAGCAATCCTTGCAGGGCAACCGTGATTTGCGTGTGGCTTTTGCCCGCTGGAAAGCGGCCCGAGCGATTCGCGATGACGCCAGCAATGACGCCATGCCGACCATCACCAGCCGCGCGAGCAGCGATCTGGGCAAAGGGCAGATTCCGGGTCAGACCACCAAACGGGTCAACAGCGAACGCTATGACCTGGGCCTGGACATGGCCTGGGAACTGGACTTGTTCGGTCGCATCCAGCGCAACCTGGAATCCAGCGACGCTGAGCAGCAAGCGGCCGAAGCCGATCTTTACCAACTGCAAGTCACCATGATTGCCGAACTGGTGGACGCCTATGGCCAACTGCGCGGCGCGCAACTRCGAGAAAAAATCGCGCTGGCCAACCTGAACAATCAGCAGGAGTCACGCAAGATCACCGAAAGCCTGCGTGACGCCGGTGTTGGCGATCAGCTGGACGTGGTTCGTGCCGATGCGCGCCTGGCGTCTGTCGAAGCCAGCGTGCCGCAACTGCAAGCCGAACAGGTTCGTCAGCGCAACCGCATCGCCACCCTGCTGGGTGAACGTCCAGACAAGCTGACCGTCGACCTGAGTCCAAAAGACTTGCCGGCGATCGCCAAGGCCCTGCCCATCGGTGATCCGGGCGAGCTGTTGCAACGGCGTCCGGACATCCGCAGCGCCGAACGCAAATTGGCGGCTGCCACCGCCCGCATCGGCGTGGCCAAGGCTGATTTGTTCCCTCGGGTGAGCCTCAGCGGTTTTCTTGGCTGGACTGCCGGGCGCGGTTCGCAGATCGGCTCGTCGGCGGCCAATGCCTGGGCACTGGGCCCGAGCATCACCTGGGCGGCGTTCGACCTGGGCAGCGTGCGCGCCCGTTTGCGCGGTGCCGATGCTGAAGCCGAAGGCGCCCTGGCGACCTATGAGCAGCACGTATTGCTGGCACTGGAAGAATCGGAGAACGCCTTCAGTGATTACGGCAAACGCCAGCAGCGCCTGATTTCGCTGATTCGTCAAAGCGAATCAAGCCGCGCCGCTGCGGACCTCGACGCATATCCCTGTGGGAGCGAGCCTTTGTGGCGAGGGGCTTGCCCCCGTTGGGTCGCGAAGCGGCCCCAATCTACGACTGCTGCGCAGCCGAACGGGGGCAAGCCCCCTCGCCACATAAGCCCGTCCCCATATGGGGTTAGTGGGTTGCCTGATTATCCCGGTTTTCCATGACGGTCACCGTGGCCGTGGTCCCGGCACGCAGGCTGTTTTTGGCGATATAGTCGGCGTCGATCTGAATCCGCACCGGCACTCGTTGCGCCAGTTTGACCCAAGTATAGCTGGGGTTGATGTTGGCCAGCAGGCGACTGCCGGGGGAGTTCTCACGGTCGGCGATAGCAAAAGCGATGCTTTGTACGGTGCCGCCGAAGGTCTCGCCGCTCATCAACTCGATCCTGACCCGATCACCCTCCTCGATTCGCGGCAACTTGGTTTCTTCGAAGTAGCCACTAACATAAAAGGATTGACTGTCAACCAACGCCAACAGCGCACCGCCACCACTAGCGAAGTCACCCTCGCGGGTCAGCAGATTCGTCACATAGCCACTGACCGGCGCCACCACTCGGGTTCGTTGTAAATCCAGCTCGGCCTGGGTCAAGGCCGCAATAGCCAGCTGCACATTGGCTTGCGCCAAGCCAAGGTTGGCCTGGTTTCTCAACAGGTCCGCCTGAGCTACCGCCACTTCGGTACTGGACTTTTCCCACTCTTCGCCGGAGATCGCGAAACGCTGCTTGAGCGTCCTTCGCCTCTGCTCTTCGCTCTGGCGTTGTTTGAGTAAGGCCTCACTGGAAATGATTGATGCCTTCGACTGGCCCTCAGTGGCTTTCGCCACTTCGACTGAGCGCTTCGCGTGTTCGACCGCCAGTGCGTAACGCGCCGGGTCGATTTCCAGCAGCAACTGGCCCTTCTGCACATGCTGGTTGTCCTGCACCTGCAAGCTAATGATGCGTCCCGAGACCTCGGCTGATAGCGTCACCACATCGGCACGCACTCGCGCATCACGAGTCCAGGGTGATCGAGTGTAATGATCCCAAGCAAACCAACCGAGCAGCACCGCCAACCCGACTACGGCCAAAGTCACCAGTTGTGCAACGGTTTTCTTCAGACTCATGAGATACCCATCACCAAAATCACCACCGCACACACGCAAGCGTAGACGGTCATTTTCACTGAGATTTGAATATTTTCAGATAGGTTGTAATGGGCAGATGAGATTGCACAGCCAGCACAACGCGTCCGTCTCGTAGCACCGTACCGCCCCACAGCGAGCCACTGGCGCCGGTAAAAAGGAGGTTTTTCTCTCGGCATCGTCAGAAAAAGAGACGATCACACCCTTGCTTTAACCGATTCTCCAGCCCGTACCGATGGGATCAAGCTCAGATCACAGCCAAAAGGACAATCAGACTGCTTTTTCAATACTGCCTCAGAACTGAGTCTCGATAAACTCGAGATAAGGTGTACCATCAGGCTCTGTCCATCAGATATTAGTCCGTCATGTCCACGCTAAGCGAAGAGAGCCGCCAGATCGTAGCTTCTCTGGCGCACCGTGTTGGTCCCGACGCGGACATTGCGAGGGTCGCCCAAGCGATCGTTTCAACCTTGCAGGATATGGACGCAGCCCTCACGCCCATCATTGGGCCGCAGGGGGTTGCCGCGCTTTACCGCCGTAGCCTCCAGCTTTGCACTTGCGCTCATCCGCGCCTGGCCGGTACCTATGACCGCGTGCAGGCCGCGCTGGATCTGGCTGCCCTCAAATCCGTACTCGTTGAACAAAGCGAAGCCGATGCGTTGTTTTTCGGTGAAGTGATGCTGATCACCTTCTACGAACTGCTGACCACGCTGATCGGGCCCTCGCTCACCGCACGGTTGCTTCGTGACGTGTGGGAACCTTCTTTGAGCGACACCCCATCGCAGGAAAATTCGCCATGAGCACCAAAGTGACTATCAACCGCTTGGCCACCGGCGTGCCAGGATTGGACGAGGTGCTGGGCGGAGGTTTGCCGGAGTTTTCGTTCAACTTGATCGCCGGCCCTCCCGGCTGCGGCAAGACCACCCTCGCTCACCAGATGATGTTTGCCCTGGCGACGCCCGAACGTCCGGCGCTGTTCTTTACGGTGCTTGGCGAGCCGCCACTGAAGATGCTGCGCTATCAACAGCAATTCGATTTTTTCGACAGTGAAGCGATCAACCATTCGATTCGCTATATCAACCTGGCCAACGACACCCTCGCCGGAAATCTGGACGAAGTGCTGCGGCGCATCGTCAGCGAGGTGGAGGCGCACTCTCCGTCGCTGGTGTTCGTCGACTCGTTCCGTTCGGTGGTGCTGGCCAGCCAAACCCAGGACAACCCCAACAACAACCTGCCGCAGTTCATTCAGCAACTGGGCATGTTGATGACCACCTGGCAGGCGACGACCTTCCTGATCGGCGAATATTTCACCGAAACCGACACCAACCCGATTTTCACCGTGGCCGATGGCCTGATCTGGCTGCGTCAAAGCGTTCAACGCAATTCCATGGTGCGCAAGATGGAAATCATGAAGATGYGCGGCCAACCGACACTTCCGGGGCTGCATACCTTCCGCATCGCGACGTCGGGGATCAAGGTCTTTGCGCCGACGGCCCCCAACCCGGTTGAAGCGCCGCTGGAGTTCCCTATCAAGCGCCTGAAGATGGGCGTGCCGCAGCTCGACGAGATGCTCGGCGGCGGTCTGCCCCGTGGCTATTCCTTGCTGGTAGCCGGGCCTTCGGGTTCGGGCAAAAGCATTCTGGCCGCGACATTTCTCGCTGAAGGCGCGCGCAATGGCGAAACCGGCGTGATCGCGGTGTTCGAACAGCGGCCCAATCACTCCCAGAATGCCACCCTCGCTGGCCTGATCCAGAGTGGCCAGGTCGGTCTGGTGGACAGCCGGGCCCCGGACCTCTCCATCGACGAAATCGTGCAGTTGCTGTTGAGCGAGATCACCCGGCTGAAAGCCACCCGCGTGGTCATCGATTCGCTGTCGGGCTTCGAACTGGCGCTGGCGCCGACCTTCCGCGATGACTTCCGCGATGACTTCCGCGAGTCGCTGTCACGCATGGTCACCGCGCTGACCGGCGCCGGGGTCAGTGTGTTGATGACCTCCGAGCTGGAAGACCGCTACACCGATCTGCGTTTCAGTCCTTACGGCACCGCCTTTCTCACCGATGCGATCATCGTTCAACGCTATATTGAAGTAGAGAGCCGCTTGTTGCGGATCATGGCCGTGGTCAAGGTCCGAGCCAGCGCCCATTCAGATCAGTTGCGCCAGTACCACATCGACGATAACGGCCTCCAGATCGGCGAAATGCTGCCGGACCAGGAGGGGCTGCTCGGTGGTCGACCGACAAAACAGAGTTCAGGAGCGGTACGTACGGGAGATAAAAATGTTTGAGCCCGACTCATGAGTAAAGCCGGTGGCAAGAAGGAACGTGAGATGGCCAATGCTGCTCACGAACTCTTCCTGCTTGGACAAAAAACTGTTGAAGCGCGCGCCGTAATGGCAGCACTGCAAAAACAGTTGAGCGACGCCAGCAGCCGGTTGGCAGATACCCAGCAGGTCGAGCAAGTGATCGAGGCCAATCAGCAGCTGGTACTGGCGATACTCTTGGCGCAATCAGACGCTGTACCCCCCCCTCGTCTGGAGGAGCAGCGTTTGTACCAGCAATTGCGCGAGGCTAATGCGCAGCTGGTAATGGCTGCGCTCAGCGCTCAAGACCTTCAGGCTACAGCCGAGCGCGCATTGAGCCAGCAGAAAAGCGTACTGGCTATGGTGGCCCATGAGCTGCGAAATCCGTTAACACCTATCAGCATGATTGCAGAGCGTATGGTTCGACTGCCTAGCGACCAACTGCCGCGAATGCGAGAGTTGATTGAGAGTCAAGTACAGCATATTTCACAGCTGGTCGACGATCTGCTCGACGTCTCCCGCGCCAGCACGGGCAAGCTGCGAATCAATCGCCGCG
>NZ_JBFTMK010000336.1:0-5574 GCF_056396965.1 Pseudomonas sp. 05N434 | reverse complement strand
GCCGGCTCCTACAAAAGCAGTACCCCAACACATTCGAGATTAAGAAGACCAGCATGCGCACATTGACGATTGAACCGCTGACCAAAGAAGCCTTCGCCCCTTTCGGTGACGTGATCGAAACCGACGGCAGCGATCACTTCATGATCAACAACGGTTCGACCATGCGCTTCCACAAACTGGCGACGGTGGAAACCGCCACGCCAGAGGACAAGGCGATCATCAGCATCTTCCGCGCCGACGCGCAGGACATGCCGCTGACGGTACGCATGCTGGAGCGCCATCCGCTGGGCAGTCAGGCGTTCATTCCGCTGCTCGGCAACCCCTTTCTGATCGTGGTCGCGCCACTTGGCGATGCACCTGTATCAGGCTTGGTCCGCGCCTTCGTCACCAACGGCAGGCAGGGCATTAATTACCATCGCGGCGTCTGGCACCACCCGGTGCTGACGATCGAAAAGCGGGATGACTTCCTGGTGGTTGATCGCAGTGGCACAGGCAATAACTGCGATGAGCATTTTTTCCAAGAGGATGAGTGTTTGATCCTCGCCCCCCACCAATAAGAGAAGGTCTGATCACTCGACAACAAGGGTGACAGGCGAGAGGTAAAGACTGTGGAAGCACATCTGTTGGAATGGCTGAACCTGAGCGTGCGCTGGGTTCACATGATCACTGGCGTGGCCTGGATCGGCGCGTCGTTCTATTTCGTCTGGCTGGAAAACAACCTCAATCGGGTCAACCCGAAAAACGGCCTGGCGGGCGATTTGTGGGCAATCCATGGCGGCGGTATCTACCACCTGGAAAAATACAAACTGGCTCCACCGACCATGCCGGACAACCTGCACTGGTTCAAATGGGAAGCCTATTTCACTTGGTTGTCGGGGATCGCGCTGCTGTGCGTGGTGTTCTACTCCAACCCGACGCTGTACCTGCTGGCACCGGGCAGCACCCTGAGCGGCCCTGAAGGCGTGGCCATCGGCCTCGGCTCGTTGTTCATCAGCTGGTTCATCTACTCCTTCCTCTGCGACTCGGCCCTGGGCAAACGCCCTGCCCTGCTCGRCTTTATTCTGTTCGTGCTGATCATCGGCGCCGCCTACGGTTTCAGCAAAGTGTTCAGCGGTCGTGGCGCGTACCTGCACGTCGGCGCGATCATCGGCACCATCATGGTCGGCAACGTGTTCCGCATCATCATGCCGGCCCAGCGCGCACTGGTGGCGGCGATCGCCGAAAACCGCACGCCCGATCCGGCGCTGCCGGCCAAAGGTTTGCTGCGTTCGCGGCACAACAACTACTTCACCTTGCCGGTGCTGTTCATCATGATCAGCAACCACTTCCCGAGCACCTACGGCAGCCAATACAACTGGCTGATCCTGGCCGGGATCGCGGTGCTGGCGGTGTTGGTGCGTCACTACTTCAACACCCGTCACGACAGCCACAAATTCGCCTGGACCCTGCCCGTTGCGGCGGTCGGCATGATTTGCCTGGCCTACGTGACCGGCCCGGCGCCGATGTCCAGCGCACCTGAAGTGGCCAAGGCTCCTGGGACCATCGAGTACCAGCCGCTGCCGGAAACCGCCCTCGGCGGTGGTGCCAAACCTGAAGCGGCGAAACCTGATGCGCCTGCCGCTGCACCGGCCCAAGCCTCGAATCAGGGCCCGACGTTCGACAAGGTTCACAGCGTCATTCAGGAACGTTGTGCGGTCTGTCACTCGGCCAAACCCACCAGCCCGCTGTTCAGTGCCGCACCGGCCGGCGTGATGTTCGATACGCCAGAACAGATCCGCCAAAACGCTGCCCGCATCCAGGCTCAAGCGGTCACCAGCCAGATCATGCCACTGGGCAACATCACCCAGATGACCCAGCAGGAACGTGACCTGATCGGCGCGTGGATTGTTCAGGGAGCTCCGACCCATTAATCGTTGAAAAGCTTCGCGGGCAAGTCGGATCGCCGCCCGCTCGCTCCTACAAGGTCAACAYAATCCCTGTAGGAGCGAGGCTTGCCCGCGAACGGCCGCACTGCGGTCCCCCTGATACAAAAATCACAAGAATAAAAAAGATCCGAGGTGTTGCATGTCCGAGCTATCCGAAGCGCGCATCCCCGACGCACCCGCCATTCAACGTTTACCCCTTGTGCAACTGATTCTGGTCGGTCTGCAACACGTTCTGCTGATGTACGGCGGCGCCATTGCAGTGCCGCTGATCATCGGGCAGGCCGCCGGCCTGAACCGTGAAGAAATCGCCTTCCTGATCAACGCCGACCTGCTGGTAGCCGGCATTGCCACCATCGTCCAGTCGCTGGGCATCGGCCCGATGGRCATCCGCATGCCGGTGATGATGGGCGCCAGTTTCGCCGCGGTCGGCAGCATGGTGGCCATGGCCGGCATGCCCGGCATCGGCCTGCAAGGGATTTTCGGCGCGACCATTGCCGCCGGTTTCTTCGGCATGCTCATCGCACCGTTCATGTCCAAGGTCGTGCGCTTCTTCCCGCCGCTGGTGACCGGCACTGTCATCACCTCGATCGGTTTATCGCTGTTCCCCGTAGCCGTGAACTGGGCCGGTGGCGGTGCTGGCGCAGCCCAATTCGGTTCGCCTGTCTACCTGGCCATCGCCGCACTGGTGTTGGCCACCATTCTGCTGGTCCACCGCTTCATGCGCGGATTCTGGGTCAACATCTCGGTGCTGATCGGCATGTGCCTGGGTTACGCGATTTGCGGCGTGATCGGCATGGTCGACCTCAGCGGCATGGACCAGGCGCCGTGGCTGCAAATCGTCACCCCGCTGCATTTCGGCATGCCGAAATTCGAGCTCGCACCGATTCTGTCCATGTGCCTGGTGGTGGTAATCATCTTCGTCGAGTCCACCGGGATGTTCCTCGCGCTGGGCAAAATCACCGGCCAGGACGTCACGCCGCGGATGCTGCGTCGCGGCTTGCTGTGCGATGCCGGTGCTTCGTTTTTCGCCGGTTTCTTCAACACCTTCACCCACTCCTCATTCGCTCAGAACATCGGCCTGGTACAAATGACCGGCGTACGTTGCCGCTCGGTGACCATCGTCGCCGGTGGCTTACTGATCGTGCTGAGCCTGCTGCCCAAAGCCGCGTTCCTGGTGGCATCGATACCTCCGGCGGTACTCGGCGGCGCGGCGATTGCGATGTTCGGCATGGTCGCCGCCACCGGGATCAAGATTCTCCAGGAGGCCGACATCGGTGACCGGCGCAACCAGTTGCTGGTGGCGGTGAGTATCGGCATGGGGCTGATCCCGGTGGTGCGCCCGGAATTCTTCGCCCATCTGCCGATGTGGATGAGCCCGATCACCCACAGCGGCATCGCCATGGCCACGCTTAGCGCCCTGGCATTGAACCTGTTGTTCAACATCCTCGGCGGTCACGAACGCGCAGCCGTCAACGACTGCCACGCCCACACGCACTGACACAGTACAAAGCACACACCCTGTGGCGAGTTCCCACAGGGGTGGCTGCCTGCACCTCAAACAATAAAAACAAGAGGGAGCAACAGATGATTCGTACCCAGACAAGTCTGTCGTTCAGCAATGCCCCACACCTGTCGCCAGTGCTCTGTTGCGGGGCACTTGAGACCTGGCCAAGGAGTCAGTATTCTCCGCGGCCGCCCGAATCCGGTCTAAAAAAAAGCCCGGATTTAATTCCTGACCGGAAAGCCAACTTACCCCGGCTCCGGGCAGTATCAAGGCTTCCCGAAAAGACGCTCAATCGACTGTTTTAGAACAGCCGAACGGGCATTTTTTGGCTTTTTGAAAGCCTTGGCTCAGCTCTTGCTAACAGCACCAAAGCTGACCGAATGGATGATTTTTTACAGCAGCAAGAAAAGGCGCCACACCAGAGCGCCGACCTTAGAAAAATAACGTGGAACCACCTACTTTTTGGGAGCAACCGAATGAAACGTACGTGCACCAGTCTGATGCTCGCGGGATCCTTGCTGGCCGGGGGCCAGGCCATGGCCGGCGACTTGCTGCAATGGCAGAACAACAGCCTGACCTACCTCTATGGCAAGGACTTCCAGGTCAACCCGCGCATTCAGCAAACGGTCACTTTCGAGCACGCCGATGCATGGAAATACGGCGACAACTTCATGTTCGTCGACAAGATTTTCTACAACGGCAAGGACGACCCCGGCGTCGGTTCGAACACCTACTACGGCGAAATCAGCCCGCGCTTGTCGTTTGGCAAAATCTTCGACCAGAAACTGGAGTTCGGCCCGGTCAAGGACGTGCTGCTGGCCATGACGTACGAGTTCGGTGAAGGCGATACCGAGTCTTACCTGATCGGTCCGGGTTTCGACCTGGCGATTCCTGGTTTCGACTACTTCCAGCTGAACTTCTACCAGCGTCACACCGAAGGCAGCCGCCCGGGTGACAACGTCTGGCAGATCACCCCGGTCTGGTCCTACACCATTCCGGTGGGCGATTCGAACATCCTGATCGATGGCTTCATGGACTGGGTGGTCGACAACGACAAGAACAGCAAAGGCACCTACCACGCCAACCTGCACTTCAACCCGCAGATCAAATACGACTTGGGCAAAGCGCTGAACATTGGCGAGAAGCAGTTGTATGTGGGTGTCGAGTACGACTATTGGTCGGACAAGTACGGGATCAGGGACAGTCAGTACTTCAAGACCGATCAGAGCAACACGAGCTTGCTGGTGAAGTTCCACTTCTGATCGTAAAAGCTTCGCGGGCAAGGCTTGCCCGCGATTGCCACACCACAAACCTCAAGCCGGAACCGCAGGCTCCACCAACCCCAGAAACCGGCACAGCTCATCGCGCTTGGCCAACGCATCGCGCCGCCCCAGATCAATCAATTCGCTGCAATACCCCGCCTCGAACAGCAGATAACTCAGCACCCCTGCCCCGCTGGTCTTGGTCGCCCCCGGCCCGCGTAAAAACAGACGCAAGGCTGCCGGCAGTTCCTGGCGATGCCGCGCGGCAATTTCATCGATCGGCTGACTCGGTGAAATCACCAACACATCCACTGGCGCCGCTCCCAATGCACGACTCGAGATGCCATCGGGCAGCAGATGGCTGAACTGGTTCAGACGCTGCAACAACTCGATGTCACTTTCCAGGCTGTCAATGAACGTACTGTTGAGCAGGTGCCCACCGACTTGCGCCAGGGTCGGCTGCTGACCGGTGTAGGCACGTTGCAGCGGCTGTTGCGGATCGATCCCGCGCGGGTTGCCGCTGACGCCCACCACCAGCACGCGACTGGCGCCCAGGTGCAGGGCCGGGCTGATCGGTGCCGATTGACGCACCGCGCCATCGCCGAAATATTCTTCGCCGATTTTTACCGGTGCGAACAGCAATGGAATCGCGGAACTGGCGAGCAGATGGTCGACAGTCAGTTGGGTCGGCACGCCGACTCGCCGATGGCGCAACCAGGATTCGATGGTGCCGCCGCCCTGATAAAACGTGACGGCCTGGCCGGACTCGTAGCCGAACGCTGTAACCGCTACGGCCCGCAATTGCTTTTGCGCAATCGCTTCAGCAATCCCGGGCATGTGCAGTTTGTGATTAAGCAAGCGGCGCAGCGGCGAACTGTTAAGC
>NZ_JBFTMK010000335.1:0-9687 GCF_056396965.1 Pseudomonas sp. 05N434 | reverse complement strand
ACTTGCTATCAGGCAGCGCGTAAGCGATCACATAATCGCCGCGATCGGGTGACTGACGCGCACCACCCGCGGTGATGACAACGTACTGCTTGCCTGTTTTCGGCGACACATACGTCATCGGGCCACCCTGGCTGCCCACGGGTAGCCGGGCTTTCCAGGCCTCTTCTCCGTTGGCGGAGTTGAAGGCGCGCAGGTAGTAGTCCTGTGTACCGGCGATGAACACCAGGCCGCCCTGGGTGGAGAGCGTACCACCCAGCGTCGGCATGCCGATCGGCAACGGCAGATGCATCTTGATACCCAATGGGCCAGTGTCCTGGACGGTGCCGACCGGCACTTGCCACGCGACTTTCTGGGTTTTCATGTCGATCGCGGTCAGTGTGCCAAAAGGCGGTGCCTGGCAAGGGATGCCGGCAACCGACAGGAAGCGGTTCTTGTTCACTGCATACGGGGTGCCTTTGAGCGGTACTGCGCCCATGCCGGTGTTCAGTGCTTCACCACCGGAAGAGGTCTTGGCATCTTTCTGCGCCGCAATCATCTGGATCCACAGGCCCAGACGCATGTCGTTGACGAAGATAAAACCGTGTACCGGGTCAGTCGAGATACCACCCCAGTTCATCCCTCCCAGCGAGCCCGGGAAGCTCAGCGAGATATCGGTGCCTGGTGCGGTGTACAGCCCGTCGTAACGCATTTTCTTGAACGAGATACGGCAGAGCAGTTGATCGAACGGCGTTGCCCCCCACATGTCCGACTCGGTCAGCGTTTGCGCGCCGATCGCTGGCATGCCCACCGATTTCGGCTGAGTCAGCGAGTAAGGCTCGTTCGGGATGTTCGAGGTTTTGACCGGAACCTCTTCAACCTTGGTCAGCGGCTTGCCGGTGGCGCGGTCAAGCACGAAGATCTGGCCGGCTTTGGTGCCGATCACTACGGCGGGCACCTTGCTGCCGTCGGCTTTGGTGAAGTCGATCAGACTTGGCTGCATGGGCAGGTCGAAGTCCCACAGGTCGTTGTGGACGGTTTGGTAGACCCACTTTTCTTCGCCGGTTGTTGCGTTCAGTGCAAGAACGGAAGCGCCGTACTTGTGGTTCAGTGCCGTACGTTCCACACCGTAGATGTCGGTGGACRAACTGCCCATCGGCAAGAACACGGTGTTCATTACCGGGTCGTAGGACATCGGTGCCCAGCTGTTGGGCGTGCTGCGCACGTAGGTGCTGCCGGCCGCCGGAGCCTGCTTGTCTTCGGGGTTGCCCGGGTCGAATGCCCAGCGCATCTCGCCGGTGACGACGTCGAAACCACGGATCACGCCACCTGGCATGTCGGTTTGGACGTTGTCGGCGACACGGCCGCCGACAACCACGGTGGTCCCGGCCATCAGCGGTGCCGATGACAGCTGGTAATAGGAATCAGGGACGTCGCCAAGACCTGCTTTCAGATCAACCTGGCCGTTGTTACCGAAGCCCTGGCAGAACTCCCCTGTATCGGCGTCCACTGCAATCAGGCGCGCATCGATGGTGTTGGTCAGCAGACGGCGCTGGCAGTTGGCGCCGGCCGGTATCGACACGGGTTTGACAGGTGTGCTGCCGTCAGCAGGCTGGGCGAGCGCAGCGGTAGCGTCGAAGTAGGCGATACCGCGGCAACGCTGCCAAACACGGGTCTTGGCGTTGATCTCGTTCTTCCACAGCTGTTTACCGGTATCGGCATCCAGTGCGATGAGGTTGTTGTGCGGGGTGCAGATGAACACCTTGTCGCCAACCTGCAACGGTGTCATCTGATCTTCGGCGCCATTGCCGTCGCTGATCGCGATGTCCCCGGTATTGTAGGTCCATGCCGGCACCAGCTTCGAGACGTTGCTACGGTTGATCTGGTCCAGAGCGGCGAAGCGGCCGCCGCCTTCGTCGTTACCGTAGTGTTCCCAGTTTTTCTGGGCCTTGGCGGGGTCGACCTTGGTCAGCCCTGGGCCGTCACCGGTCGGCGAAACAGGGGCATGGGGAACGAACATACCGGCACCACCTGCAACGATGGCGACTGCCAGCACACCGCTCAGAGCGTAGCCACTGCGGCCGCTGGCCAGGCTATTGGCCTTGCGCAGATGGGGGTAGACCAATGCCACCAACAGGCTCAGCACGCCCAGGGCGAACAAGCGAGAGATCAGTGGCCAGAAGTTCAGTCCGACATCCGCCAGCGCCCAAATCACGGTCAGCACCATCACCGCCGCGAACAGCCAGGCACCCTGCAGACGCTGCTTGAAGAGCAGTACGGCAGAGACGATCAAACCGAAACCGGCGAGCAGGAAGTACCAGCTGCCACCCAGCGTGGCGAGGTAGCCACCACCGGTTGCGAAGAATAATCCAAATACCAGCACACCGAAGGCGACGACCCAGATGGGCCAGCGGCTGACGGATGCCGAAGGTCGAGACTTAGTCATGTTGCATGATCCTACTGACGCATGAACGTTTGTGGGGAGGGTTAAGAGCAGTGAAGGCAAGTCTGAAAATAGTTGTTAACTATTTGGTTAATTGCGCAAAGATATCAAAAAAAGCGAGCCCTGCGACAAATTGTCATTTGCCGGAAAGGAGAAACACTGTTGCGAAGATGGTAACAATCGAGAGAAATGCCCTGCACACGCGGGGCGAGCTGGCGAAGATTGCCTTCAGCCAGGTGTGATTGCCTACCGCAAAGAGCGATAGGCAATGGGGTCGACGTACGCCGATTGCAGGTCCCGCTCCGGGATTTCCCAGATGATTTGCTTTGGCGGCGTTTCTTTGGAAGCCGGGTTGTTGAGGTAGCTGTTTGCAGCGCCAGAGAACGCTCCACCGTCTTTGGCGAAGTTACCCACGGGGGCGCCCAGTGCCTGCTGCAGAAACCCTGCGAAGTTGGAGTTGCGTGAGAATGAAGTGCCGATGAGCGCGGTGTTGGGGAGGTCGGCATCGCCAAAAAGGTCTGCCTCAGTGTCAGGGTTGGCGGCCGACGCAACGGGAATTTCGTGGGTGCTGGTTTGGGCGACCATGTCGGGTGCGGGTTGCCATTTGAGCGGCAGCCAGTCGATTCCCGCCAGATGGACCAGATCGCCAGGTCGAACCGCGAGCGGGGCATGACGTTCATTGAACGACCTGCTTGGCGTGGCGCTGATGCCCAGGGTCTTCAGGCRCTGTGTGATGGCATCGGCCGCCGTTTTCGCGCCGGATTCGCTCCAGTGCGTATCGGTGCGCAACCAGGCACTGGCCCCCAGTGGCGTCAGCGCCGCGGTGAGGTCCAGATTCGACACGCCGCCCGCATCCAGCTTTGAGGTCCAGGCCTGGATGCGTCCTTCGAGAGCGGCTGGGCGATGCAGTGTGCAACGCTGCTCGGAAGCGATGCGGCTCTTGTCTGGAACGATGACCACCAGCAGGCTGATACCACGCTGGGAGAGCTGCTGCTTTAGATCAATCACGGCCTGGGCTTTGGCATCGGCATTGCGCTGCGCTTGATGGTTGACCTTGAGCTCATCGGCCAAAAACAACCAGCCAGGACAACCTGAGCGAACCCTCGGCCCGGTGTCACTGAGGAGCAGCCAACTGACTCCGCGCTCCAGCTTGGCGAAGGTCGTGGGGAGGTGAGCGTTCGACAGTTCCTTGGCGAGTCGATGAGTGATATCGCCGTCAAGAATCTGCGAGGTCTGCACTTCACCGGGTAACAGTGAGATCTGCCCTGAAACGATCAGACGGCCAGAGGACAGCAGTCCGACGAACAGGAATATCAGCAGCGCCACGCCTGCCAACCGACTGCTGCGAATCGCCAAATCATCTGGCTGAGTAGGGAGCGGGGGAGGCTTTAGGGTTGTCATCAGAATTGGAAGTACAGGAAGGGTACGGTTTCGCGACTGGCGATCAGTGCGAACGACAGCATGAAACCGGCGATGGGCCAAAGGGCGGTGGTGTGGAGCAATAGGCCGCCCAGTCGTTTCTCACAGTAAGGGTGCAACAACGGTGCAACGACACCGAACACCCCCAGCAAACCCGCAAGGCCGTGTACCGGGCGTAGGATCGCGGACAGTTCGTCACCGAGGGCAATGCCCTGCAGGCCGAACTGTCCGGCATACAGGCTCAGCGCGCTATGAAAGTCGGGGGCGCGGAACAGTGTCCAGGCCAGGCAGACGAACAGCAGGGTCAGCCCATGGGAAAACACTGGCTGTAACGGGGGCAGGGTAGAGCTGTTCCAGACACGATTCACACACAACGCAATGCCATGGGCGCTGCCCCACAGCAGATAATTCCAGCTATCGCCACCGTGCCAGAGGCCGGCGATAGCCATGATCAGGAACAGGTTGCGATAGGTTTTCCAGGTGCCGTTGCGATTACCACCCAGCGAAATATACAGATAGTCACGCAGCCAGCTGGACAGCGACAAATGCCAGCGGCGCCAGAAGTCCTGGATGCTGTTGGCCAGATAGGGACGGTTGAAGTTCTCGGGAAAGTGGAAGCCCAGCATCAATCCAAGACCAATGGCCATGGCGCTGTAGCCGGCGAAGTCGAAGAACAGTTGCAAGGAGTAAGCAAGGCAGCCGATCCAGGCGTCAGAGAAACTTGGGTTCTGCACATTGAACGCCACATCGACCACCGGCGACAGGGTGTCGGCCACCAGGACCTTCATGCTCATCCCGACCATGAACCGGCGTGCGCCCAGCGAGAAATTCTGCCAGTTGAAGTGACGCTGATTCAGCTCACGCCGAACCCAGTCATAGCGAATGATGGGACCGGCGACCGAATGGCCGAACATCGAAATATAGGTGGCGTAATTAATTAAGCTGCGTTCGGCCGGCACGGTGCGGCGGTGTACATCCACCAGATAGGAAATCGCCTGCAAGACGATAAACGATAGCCCGGCCGGCATGATGACTCGCTGCCAGTCCAGCGGCATGGCGCCAGACCAGGCAAGGGCATCGATCAACGTACCGGCGACGATGTTGGCGTACTTGTACCAGCACAGCACCGCCGTGTTGAGCACGATCAATGTCACGAGTAGCCGCACGCGGCGCTTGTCTTTTTCCCGCAAGGCGTCAATCAGCAAGCCGCCGGCCCACGCCGTGATCGTTAGCACCACATGCACTGCGAGGAACCGAGGGCTCAACCAGCCATAGAACAGCCAGCTGCCGATCAGTAACGTGACGTTGCGCCAGGCGGCTGGGCACACTGCATAGCTGCACAAGAACAGCGGCAGGAACAACGTCAGAAACTCGAGAGAGGCAAAAACCATGGTGGTGGCGCGATCCGATCAGTGKGCCAGGACGTCAGTCGCGAGCAACAGGTGCGGGCCATTTGCACCAGGCAGCAGCACAACGCTGTAGCGCTCGCCGGCCTTGAGCTGGCCCAGGTCAAGTGGCGCACCGACGTTGGTTTGGGCGCAGACCAATTGAGCCTTGAGCGCTGTCTGGCAAAGCGATCACACTGGCGAATTCCCCTGCTGCCACCTGGATGTCCAGTGGCTGGCTTTTGCCGTTGCGTTCCAGGGTGCCCTTGATCGGCTGGTTGGCGGGCACGGGCAGGTAGTCGGACACGGCATTCGCTCCCTCGAGTCTGAGGCTGGCCTGCGAGCCTTCGGCCAGCAGTTGCAAGGGGCGGTCGGCGGCGTTGATAAAGCGCAGGAAGGCCGAGTCTTGATCCGGGCCCGTCGGGTACAGGGCAATGTCGGCGGCCTGGGCGTGCAGGCTCAGCATCAAGGGCGCGAACAGCGCCCAGCCACATGTGGATCGAGTCATTTGCCGGCTCCTGTGCTGCTGACGGTATTGGCGGGCAACTTGGCCAACGCACCACCAATCGCAGTGCCCCAGGCTTGATAACCGGCGACGGTAAAGTGCTGCCCATCGGTGGTGATCCACTGCCCGGGTTTGGAGAACGTCAGCGAATCGATGTAGGTGCAAGGCGCCACGTTCGCGGCTAAAAACTGCGACATCAACTGGGTGCGGGCATCATTCTTCTGGTACATGCCACCGGCTTTGCCCCAGGCCGGGCCCACCCAGGCGCAACGGGTCCCGGTGGCCGCGATGGCCTTGGCCAGGCCGGTGACGCTTTGCCATGCCCAGGCCTTCGGAAACACGGGCTTGTCGTAGGACGCCATGGTGTCGCCGATGACCAGTACCACCAGGTCGGGCTTGTCGGCGGCGATCAGGTCCTGGATCGGTGTGGTGGTGGCGTCACGACCCTTGATCACCATCTTGTCGTTGCCTTTGCGCTCGGCACCGCAGTCGACCTTTTTACTGATCAGCCAGTCGCCGGCGCTGGCGCCACAGGCACCGATGGAGTGAACCAGGGCGCCTTGGCGAGTCAGGTTGTCGTGCAGCGGCTCCAGCAAATGGTCCGCGAGGCTCATATGGCTCTCCCCAAGAACAAGGAGCGTCAGGCCGGCAAGGGCAGAAGTGGGCATCGGAAACTCCAGAATGATCAGTTGGAATAAGGTGAGGCGTACGGACTGACCGGCAAGCTCATGGGGCCGCTGATGTCCTCGAACAGGTAACGCAAAGACAGGGCGCCGCTGAATTGTTGGTAGTCGTGGGCGTTGTCCAGGCCCAGATTGGCGCCCAGCAGGAAGTTCGAAGCGACCTTGTATTCAGCCGCTGCGGCGACGCTGTAGCCGATCCCGGTTTTGTTTTGCCCGGCGTAACGCAGGCCCGAGGCCGCCTGCAGGGCTTTGTCGGTCGGGAAATAGTCGACACTGTCTTGCTCGAAATGCTGCACGCCGACCGAGCCCTTGACTTGATACGTCAAGCGCCCGGTGCGTTGTGCCCAGGTCACCGGTACGCCCAGGGCGAAGAACGTCTGCGGACTGAAATAGCCGCCGTGGCCATAGGTGAAATAGTCCTGATTGTTCGCGTAGCTGATGCCGGTCATGCTCAGGCCGACGGTCAGCTTGCTGTCCGTTGCATTTTGCAGGTACCAGTAGATGCCGCTGCCCAGTTCACTGCGGCTGTTGGATTCGACATGGTTGCCCAATAGCTGGTGCCAGGAGGCGTAGCCATAGGCGCCGACTTCGCTGTCGTCATAGCTCAACTGGCCGCGCCCGCCGTTGGCGGTCACACCGCCCCAGGACTGCCCGCTGCGTTTGTCCGTGGTGCCGGCAAACGAGGTGACGCTGTCAGTCACCGGACGCCGGGAAACGCTCACCCCGTAGCGGACATTAGAGGAGTCGCTTATGGGGCGATCAACGCTGATGCCGCCCGTGGCGGTGGAGTATTTGAAGCCGAGCGGGGTGGTGCCGAGATCGGCCTTGAGCCCATCCGCGGGCCGTTGAATAGCGACGGAAAGACCGACACCCTCGGCTTTTTGCGAGCCGGCGCCTTCGCTCTGCGCACCGCTACCGAAGCGCTGCAGTGCTTCGCCGCTGGCACTGCCGGCGTTCAGCGAGACCGGCGTCACGCGCAGGGCGACACGGCTTTCATCCAGCGGGATATTGATTTCCAGCGGCGTTTCAATATCGGTCAGCTTGCTCAACCCCGACTCACTGTTGTTGCTGCGAATGCTCACGCCCTGGGTGACGTAGGCACTGCGCTCCTGAAGGATTTTATTCAGCGCCAGTTGCGCGGGGCTGATGTCTTCACTCACCAGTGCTGCGCGCGGCAGCTGCGACTCGAATGGATTGCTCGCCTGCTGGGGCCTTGGCAGGGCGTCGATGCCAAAAGGGGTGTTAGACCTCACGCTGCCCGGTATTTCCTGAGCCGGTGGCGGGATCGCTGCCAGCAAGGTGTCGCGACTGACCTCGCTACGTGGCCCCGACACCCCCGCAAAAGGGTTGGGTGCCACCGTCGACCCGGCCAGTTGGCCGCTCTGGCTTCTGCGTTTCTCGCTCTGCTCGATGGCCACTGCCTTGCGCAGCAGATCGGTCGCCGTGCCGGTCTTGCCCATGTTCTGGTAAAGGCGGGCGGCCTCGGTCAGCGTTTGAGGGTTGCCGGATTCGGTCTTGAGCAGCTGTTGCAGTGCCTGTTCGGCAAAGCCTGTGTCATGTGCCAACACCGCCGCGTCGGCGGCACCCAACAGCAGTTGTGGGTCGTTTGGCTGACGTTGTAACAGCGGCTTGTAGAGTTCGAGGGCTTTTGTCGTGTCGCCGTTGGCCGAATACATTCGCGCCAGCGCCGCGACGGCGGCGCTGTCACCGGGACGTTGCGCCAGCGCGGGCGCCAGCGTGTCATACGCGCTGGCCAGATTGCCTTGTTCGCGTAGATGGTCAGCCTGGCGGATGCGATAGAGATGGAGCAGGTCGTCGAAACGCTTGCGAGTCGGTGCGTTCAAGGGCTTGTTCTGAAGGTCGCGCAGAATCTCGTTGACCTGGGCGTCTTCCCCGGACTCAAGCAGGACCGCGGCGTATTGCAGGATGAAGTCCGCCGAGGGCGCAGCGGTGTGTTGCAACTGGCCGCGCATGAGGGCCAGCGCTCGGGTCGGCTCGCCGATCTCGACATAGGCCGAGGCCAGGCTCGCCGTGCGATCTGGACTGTTGTTGGCCATCGGCTGAGTACGATCGAGCAAGGTCAGGGCTTCCTGGCGCTGTCCGCGCTTGCCCAACCCGATCGCCTGGCTGAGTTGCAGGTTGAGGCTGACATCAGCGGCCAGTGCTTCCATGTCCGGGGTGCGCTGGTCGGGGCGCAAGCGTCCCAAGGTTGCCTGGGCGGCTTTCCACTCACCCATCTGGACCGACAGCAAGGCGCTGACGTAAAGCGCATCGGCATTGTCGGGGTGGGCCTGGAGCATGGTGTTGATCAGGTCCCGAGCCTTTTGCGGTTCGTCCATTGCCAGGTTCAGGCGGGCCAGGGCGAAACGTGTCCAGATGTTGTCCGGCTCAACGCGCAGCGCGTCTTGCAAGGCGTTGCGCGCAGCGGGCAGGTCGTTGCGTTGTTCGGCGAGGGCGGCCAGTTGCGTCGCGCGCAAGGCTTGCAGGCGTGCGGACTGGCCGGTCTTTGCCTGTCCGGTGGCTGGCAGGCTGTTGATCAGTTGCAGGGCTTCATCGTTCTTGCCGCTCTTGAGTAGCACATTAACCAACCCTTCCTGTGCTCGAGGGTCGTCGCGGCGCAGATTCAAAATCTGCCGATAATTGCGCTGCGCGTCATCGAACTGGCCCGCGCTGGCCTGAATATCCGCCAGGGCGAGGAGAGCATCCGCCCCGTTTGGATTCTGCCGCAGCGCCTGGTTCACCAAGGCCTGTGCCTGGGCTGTCTGGCCTTTGGCCTGGGCATCGCGGGCCTGCTGCAACGCCGACCAGTAGTGCACTTCGTTCAACGCCACTTGCCAGTGGCTGCCGTTGTGTTGTCGCGTGGCCTGACCCAGGAGCTTTTCCGCTTCGGCCAGTCGCTGTTGCTGCTGGCGAATAACCCCAAGGCCGCCGAGCGCGTCAGCGTCATCGGGCCGGGTTTTCAAGCGTGCTTGAAACGCCTGCTCGGCGGTGGCCTGATCGCCTGCTTTGAGCGCCTTCAGGCCGCGCGCGACTTCGGCGGGCGGTTGCCATTCCTTGCTGGCCGTCGTTGCCGGCTGTTGCTTGCCCTTGTTCATCTGCGCGCGGATTTCCACGTCATCCGGATGCGTCTTGAGGTACGCCTCGAACAACGGTACTTGTGCCGGATTGGGCGGACCGATCCAGGTCAGTGCCAGTCGCCAGCTTTCGTCGGCATCACCGGCAATGTCGGTACGCTGGGTCAGCGCGGCCAGTGCACGAATGCCCTCGGCACGGCTG
>NZ_JBFTMK010000334.1:0-5603 GCF_056396965.1 Pseudomonas sp. 05N434 | reverse complement strand
CTGCCGGTGTACTCAGTCGATGCGCTTGGCCGACTTGATCAGCACCGGGTCGACAGGCACGTTCTGCATGCCTTGTTTGGTGGTGGTCTGAGAGTTGACGATGATGTCCACCACGTCCATGCCCTTGACCACTTTGGCGAAGACGGCGTAACCGGCGTCGCGACCCGGATCGAGGAAGGCGTTGTCGGCCACGTTGATGAAGAACTGGCTGGTGGCCGAATCCGGGTTTGAAGTACGCGCCATCGACAGCGTGCCACGCACGTTATGCAGGCCGTTGCTGGCTTCGTTTTTGATCGGTGCCTTGGTTTCCTWCTGTTGCATCTGTGCAGTGAAACCACCGCCCTGAGCCATGAAACCTGGAATCACACGGTGAAAAATCGTGTTGTTGTAGAAGCCACTGTCGACGTACTCAAGGAAGTTCTTGGTACTGATCGGCGCCTTGACCGGGTCCAGTTCGATTTCGATCTGGCCGTTGGTGGTCTCCAGCAGCACGTGGGGTGCCTTGGCCGGCGTAGCGGCCATCAGGTTGGCGGCAAACAGAACGGAGCCGGCGACGAGGGCGATTTTTTTCAGCATGGGTCAGTGATCCTGAGTGGTGGTGTCGACTGCGGTGAGAAACTCGAGCAGCGTTTGGTTGAAGCGTTCGGGTTGATCCAGCGGGGTGGCGTGGCGCGAATCGGCGATCACCACCAGCCGCGCATCGGGCAGCAGTTTTACATAGGTTTCTTTCAGCGCGACCGGGGTGTAGTCACGGTCGGCGCTGACGACGAGGGTTGGACAGGAAACCCTGGAAAGTCGTTCCTGAACCCCCCAGCCAACGATGGCATCGAAGCTGGCGAGATAAGCATGTTTGTCGTTTTTTGCCCAGCGCGCCGCTATTTTTTGTCGTAACGAAGCTTGTTCCGGCTTGGGAAACAGTTTGGCGCCCAGGGCCTTGCCGATGGTGCCCATGCTCAGCACGCGCATCAGGCTCCAGCGTTTGAACCACTGCCAATAATCGTTGCGGCTGCGCCGTTTGACCTCGGGCGCGCTGTTGACGATGCACAGGCTCTTGAGCAGTTGCGGCTGGTCCACCGCCAGTTGAAAAGCGATCATGCCACCCATCGAAAGCCCCACAAGATGTGCAGGGCCAAGGTTCAAGTGTTCGATCAGCGCGATCAGGTCGGCGCTGAACCCGGCGATGCTGTAGCGCTCGCGGGGTTTGTCGGAGCGCCCGTGGCCGCGCACATCCGGCACGATCACCCGATGGTGGGCGGCGAGCGCCGGGATCTGCATTTCCCAGTCCTGGGTGCTGGAGCCCAACCCGTGAACCAGCAGCAACGGAGTGCCGTGGCCATATTCCTCATAGTGCAGGTTGCAACCTTCATGTTCGAAATAGGCCATAGGTACACTCCGTGTCAGGCTTGTTCGGGCGCGGCGAAGGGCGCATCCAGCGGCGCGGTGTCAAAGGTGCGCAGCAGTTCGATGAGAATCTGCGTGGCCGGGCCCAAGGGTTTGTCCTTGTTCGAATACAGATAGAAACTCGGGTTGCGGCTTCCGCCCTGATCCAACGGTAGCACTTTGAGCGTGCCTTCTTTGAGTTCGCGCTCGATCATGTGCCGGGGTAGCCAGGCGAAGCCCAGACCGCTGCTGACGAAGGTCGCGGCAGTGGCCAGGCTGCCGACGGTCCAGCGCTGTTCGGCACCGAGCCAGCCGACATCTCGCGGTTGCTGACGGCCGGAGTCGCGGATCACCACTTGCATCTGGCTTTCCAGGTCCTGGAAGCTCAGCTCGCGATTCAGACGATGCAGGGCATGTTCGGGGTGGGCGACCGCGATGAATTCGACATCGCTCAGCTCCGCGCCCAGGTAGCCGGGAATACTGAAACTGGTAATGGCCAGATCGGCCACGCCTTCGAGCAATACTTCTTCCACCCCCGATAACACTTCTTCACGCAGCCGCACCCGGCAACCGCGACTTTGCGGCATGAACGCGGTCAAGGCGCGGACGAGGCGGGCGCTCGGGTACGCGGCGTCGACCACCAGCCGTACTTCCGCTTCCCAGCCTTGTTCCATGTGGTGGGCCAGGTCTTCAAGTTGGCTGGCCTGTTTCACCAGTTGCCGGGAGCGGCGCAGCAGCACGCCGCCGGCCTCGGTGAGCACCGCTTTGCGGCCATCGATGCGCAACAGCGGTACGCCGAGTTGGTCCTGCATGCGCGCTACGGTGTAGCTGACCGACGATTGCGAACGGTGCAGCACTTCGGCGGCCTGGGCGAAACCGCCGTGATCGACCACGGCCTGCAACGTTCGCCATTGATCAAGGGTCACGCGGGGCGCTTTCATGTTGAGCTCCTCTTGTCCTAAGCTGGCAGCTCTTATTGGAGACTGCCGAATGAAAAAAATCTGTTGTGTGATGGCGGGGTGTGCGGTGTTGGCGATGTTGCCTCTGACTGCGTTTGCCTATCCGATCGATGTCAATAAACAGCTCAACGGTTTGAAGGTCGACTACAACGCCTATGACACGGACGCCGACATCGGCTCCATTCAGGTCAACAACTACGGCGACACCGACGTCACTTGCAAAGTGGTTTTCAATAACGGTCCGGAAGCGCCACGCACCCGCAAGATCGACGTACCCGCCGGCAAACACAAAAACGCCACGGCCAAGTTCACCCGCACCATCATCAAGCTGCGTATCGACCTGACTTGCACCCCGAAATGACCTCAAGCGGAGCATGTCGGCTGGGCATGCTTCGCTTATAAACGAATTTATCGATGCTTTATAGCAGTTATTTGCGCTTTTTCATCGATATGACTCTGTTTAACCTTCACTCCATCGACCTACAGCATTCTCAGATGGAGGCTACATCCCATGTCCCGCGTTCTGATCATCGAAAGCAGCGCCCGTCAGCAAGACTCGGTTTCCCGCCAGCTGACCCAGACCTTCATCAGCCAATGGAAAGCCGCACACCCGGCCGACCAGATCACCGTCCGTGACCTGGCCGTCAACCCGGTGCCGCACCTGGACATCAACCTGCTGGGCGGCTGGATGAAACCTGTCGATCAACGCAACGAGATCGAACAGGCCTCGCTGGAACGCTCCAACCAATTGACCGACGAACTGCTGGCCGCCGACGTGCTGGTGATGGCGGCGCCCATGTACAACTTCGCGATTCCGAGCACCCTGAAAGCCTGGCTCGACCACGTGCTGCGTGCCGGCGTGACTTTCAAATACACCGAGACCGGTCCGCAAGGTTTGCTCAGCGGCAAGCGCGCCTACGTGCTGACCGCTCGCGGCGGGATCTACGCCGGCAGCACCGCGGATCATCAGGAACCTTACCTGCGTCAGGTCATGGGCTTCATCGGCATCCACGACGTCACGTTCATTCACGCCGAAGGCATGAACCTGGGCGGCGACTTCCAGGAGAAAGGCTTGAACCAGGCCAACGCCAAACTGGCCCAGGTCGCCTGAGTCGTTAATCGCCAGATAATCGCTGGATGGTCTAGTGACCTGGCGCGACCCTTCAAGCCTGCACGCGCATCGAACCTCCCTTTGCACTTATTGCTCCTGAGTGCTCTAGCCCGATTGAACGCTTTAGCGAGATCGGGCTTTTTTTTGCCTGGGATTTAGTGGGCGCTGATGATTCTGTGGGACCGGGCTTGTTGTTGGCTGAGCGTTCGCGATAACGGGCAAAAACCGCTATCGTCGCCGCCATTCAAAACGAGGCGAGCATGGGCTATCTACTTTTTGTCACGCTGATCCAGGCGTTTTCCTTCAGTTTGATCGGCGAATACCTGGCCGGTCATGTCGACAGCTACTTCGCGGTGCTGGTGCGAGTGCTGCTGGCGGGGCTGGTGTTCATTCCGCTGACACGCTGGCGTCAGGTCGAGCCGGCATTCATGCGCGGGATGTTGCTGATCGGCGCGCTGCAGTTCGGTGTGACCTATGTCTGTTTGTATTTGAGCTTCCGCGTGCTGACGGTGCCGGAGGTGTTGCTGTTCACCATCCTCACGCCGCTGCACGTGACCCTGATCGAAGACGCGCTGAACCGGCGCTTCAATCCGTGGGCCTTGATCGCGGCATTGGTGGCCGTGGCGGGTGCGGCAGTGATTCGCTACGACCGGATCAATCCGGACTTCTTCATGGGCTTTTTGTTGCTGCAACTGGCCAACTTCACCTATGCCGCCGGGCAGGTGCTCTATAAACATCTGGTGGCCCGCCATCCGAGCGATCTGCCGCATTACCGGCGATTCGGCTACTTCTATCTGGGCGCATTGGCGGTGGCGTTGCCGGCATTTCTGCTGTTCGGCAAACAGAACTTCCTGCCCGAAGCGCCGCTGCAATGGGGCGTGCTGCTGTTCCTCGGACTGGTCTCGACCGCGCTGKGCTTGTACTGGTGGAACAAGGGCGCGTGCCTGGTGAATGGCGGGACGCTGGCGGTGATGAATAATCTGCATGTGCCGGTGGGGTTGCTGATCAATTTGCTGATCTGGAATCAGCATGAAGAGTTGGGGCGGTTGTTGTTGGGTGGATCGGTCATTCTGGCGGCGGTGTGGATCAGCCGGTTGGGTGTACGCCAACCCGTCATTGCACACTAAACCGGGTTAATTCGGCGCCAACTGCGCCACCATAAACTCAATAAACGCCCGGGTCTTTTGTGGTACGCGACGCGAGGAAGGGTAAACCGCGTTGATGGTAATCGCTGGTGCCTGCCACTCGCACAGCACCGGCACCAGGCGGCCTGCCGCCAACGCGCCTTCCACAATGAAATCAGGCAACAGGGCGATGCCCATCCCGGCTTCGGCGGCCTGAGCGAGCAAGTCGCCGTTGTTGGCGTGCAACGGGCCGGAAACGTTGACCCGTTGCGTCTCCTTGCCATTGCACAACTGCAGGCTCACGCCGCTTTGCAGATACCCGTAATTCAGGCATTGATGCGCGCGCAAGTCTTGCGGGGTCCGCGGTATGCCTGCACGCGCCAGATAGGCGGGGGAGGCCACCATGATCCGCGGTGCCGGTGCCAGTTGCCGGGCGATCATGGTCGAGTCTGGCATGCTGGCGATGCGAATCGTCACATCGAAGCCGCCACGCACTGGATCGACCTGTTGATCGCTGAGCACCAGTTGAAGCTCGATGTTCGGATGCTGCTCATGGAACAGCGGAATCAACCGTCCAAGGCGATGCAGGCCGAACGACATCGGCGCATTCACCCGCAACACCCCACGTAGCTCGCCGATGCCGTCTCGAGCGCGCTGCTCGGCCTCGTCCAGCGCGGACAACACCTCCCGCGCCGCCTCGAAATACTCGGCGCCAGCCTCGGTCAAGTGCAGGCTGCGCGTGGTGCGCTGCAGCAATTGCACGCCGATTGCTTCCTCCAACGCCTGAATCTGTTTACTCACCTTTGATCGCGGCACGTCCATCGCGCGAGCGGCAGCTGCGAAGCCGTTCTCGCCAACCGTCACGACAAAGGCGCGCATGCATTCGATCCGATCCACGATTGTCCCTTTTTTAGAATCAATTATTCTCGATTTTAGGGAATTGTCCCTTTTTTATCTAGCCCGTAAAGTTACTTCCAAGCCAGCAAGCAAACAGCTTGAGGCAAGTGACTCACCCAATATTCATTAAAC
>NZ_JBFTMK010000333.1:0-5604 GCF_056396965.1 Pseudomonas sp. 05N434 | reverse complement strand
GCATGGCGTTAACCGAAAGCGGCATGGTGTACTACGAAAAAGTGAAACGTATAGCGCGTGATCTCGAATCGGCGCAAAGCGCGATCACCAGCGCGCAGACTCAACTCCAAGGGCGACTGTGCATCGCTTCTACCTCCGCTTTCGGGCGGCATGTGTTGGCGCCACTAATCGCCGGCTTCGCTGCACGTTACCCACGCCTGATACTTGAACTCTCGACCACAGATCGCAAAATTAATCATATTCAAGAAGGCATTGATCTGAGCCTGCGGATAAAACCACAACTAGAAGAGGGGATCGTCGCTCGCAAGATCGTTTCAGTCCCTTTTATCATCTGCGCGTCACCCATCTATTTGGAGCGAGCCGGCTGGCCACGCGATCCTGAAGAACTCCAGCACCATGCCTGTCTACCGTTTCGCTACCCGCTAGACGGACGCTTTCTACGTTGGGGTTTTATCCGGGATGGGCAACGTTACGACGCTACTCTCAATGCGACCGCAATCAGCGACGATGTTGACGCTCTAGCCCAAATGGCCGTCCGTGGCGCGGGAATAACCCGTTTGGCGGAGTTCGTGGCGGCGCCCTTTATCGAAAGTGGCCAACTCGTTCCTCTGTTTGAACATCGCCACGCTTCAACTTATGCCTACGCTGAACCGCTCGATATTTATGTATGCGTCCAGGAACGCGCCGCCATCACACCCAAGGTCAAAGCTTTTATGCATTATTTGACTGAACATCTGGAAATGCGCTGGCCGATGGAAAATACCTTTACGGCGTCCTGATACGGTGCTTTGCCGCCTTTATAAATTCAATGGCCAAACTTTGCATCGGATAACAGTTACGAACTGCTGCTTGCCGGTGACTGCGGCCGATTGCAGCCTGATTCAACGGGCAGCTTCGGGTCGTATGCCGCCCTTCGCAATAAACCGCAATAGCCCAAAAGCAGTCAATTTCGCTCCATTTCGGCTACCCTCACAAAGCGCCACGCAGCAATCACCTTGTGCCAGGCGCCTCGACATTCTTCCGTAAATGCACCGGAGATCTTCCATGCTCAAGCGTACCCTGGCACTGGCCGTCGGCTTGTCCTTGTCTTTTTGCACCCTGCTGGCGCAAGCCGCCGAGACCCTGAAAGTCAGCGCGATTCCTGATGAAGCCCCGACCGAACTGCTGCGCAAGTTCAAGCCGCTTGGCGCCTATCTGGAACAACAATTGGGCATGAAGGTCGAGTTCGTACCTGTAAGCGACTATCCGGCGGTGGTCGAGGCACTGGCTACCGATCGCATCGATCTGGCCTGGCTGGGCGGCTTCACGTTCGTGCAGGCACGCCTGAAAACCGGCAATGCCATTCCGTTGGTGCAGCGTGAACAGGACGCCCAATTCACCAGCAAATTCATCACCGCCGACCCTGCCGTCAAGTCCCTCGCCGATCTCAAGGGCAAGACCTTTGCCTTCGGCTCGGTGTCCTCCACTTCCGGCAGTCTGATGCCGCGCTATTTCATGCTCAAGGAAGGCATCAAGCCGGAGACCTACTTCAGTCGCGTCGGCTACTCCGGCGCCCATGACGCCACCGTTGCCTGGGTCCAGGCTGGCAAGGTCGACGCCGGGGTGCTCAACGCCAGCGTGTGGGAAAAACTGGTCGCCGCCGGCAAGGTCGATACCACCAAGGTCAAAGTGTTTTCGACCACCCCTGCGTACTTCGACTACAACTGGACGGTGCGCGGAACCCTCGACCCGGCGCTGGCGGCCAAGATAAAGGCTGCGTTCCTGGCGCTCGATCCGGCGAACCCGAGGGACAAGGAGATTCTGGACCTGCAGGCCGCCAGCCGCTTCATCGAAACCAAGCCTGAGAACTACAAGGGCATCGAGGAAGCCGCACGCGCCGCCGAACTGCTCAAATGACATTGCATCTGACCCAGGTCAGCCTTACCCACGCCAACGGCGTCCAGGCGCTGCGTGGCGTGGACCTGCACATCGGTGCACGCGAACAGGTCGCGATCATCGGCCCGTCCGGCGCGGGTAAGTCGAGCCTGCTCAACCTGCTGGCCACCGCCCTGCGACCGGGCAACGGCGAGCTGCAGGTGCTCGGCGAGCGCGTCTGGCAGCTTTCTGCCCGTCAGCGTCAGCGGCTGCGCGCGCGTATCGGTCTGATTCATCAGGCGCCTCCCCTGCCTCCCCGCCAGCGCGTGGTCACCGCAGTTCTGGCCGGCAAGCTGGGTCAGTGGGGTCTGGGCAAGAGCCTGCTGAACCTGCTGCATCCGCTGGATGTTCCGGGCGCACGCGCGGCATTGGCCAGGCTGGACCTGAGTGACAAGTTGTTCGCGCATTGCCAGCAACTGTCCGGCGGACAGCTACAGCGCGTGGGCATTGCCCGCGTGTTATATCAAGCGCCCGAGGTGTTGCTGGCCGATGAGCCGGTATCGGCCATGGACCCGGTGTTGGCCCAGCACACGCTTTCGGTGCTGTGCCGCCATGCCCGGGAGCAGAACGTCACCCTGGTCGCCAGCCTGCACGCGGTGGAGCTGGCCCTGGCGCACTTTTCGCGCATCATCGGCTTGCGTGATGGACAGATCCTGTTCGACCTTGCGGCCAGCGCCGTCGATCGCGAGCTGCTCGACAAGCTCTACGCCAATGAGCAGTTGCAGTCCTCGCCGATTCCTCCGGCTCCCTTGAGTGTGCAGATCCCCCGATGCTGACGTCTGACACCCGCGATCCGGCCGCACTGCCCCGTCTGCTGCTCACCCTGCTGGCCCTTGCCTTGCTGTGGCCCGGCATCCGCTTCAGCGAGTTGGACCTCCGTGTGCTGGTGGCGAGTGACAGTCAGAGCGAGATGGGCCGGTTCGTGTCCGCCTTCTGGCCACCGGCCCATGGCGACGAGTTCATCCAGCTGTTGTTGCAAGCCACCCTGCAGACCCTGGCCATCGCCACGGCCGGCATGGCCCTGGCGTTGCTGTTGGCTGTTCCCGCCGGCCTGCTCGCCAGTCGTGCCCTGTCGCTGTCTGCTGCCTCCCGCGCTGGCCACCCGAGCTATTGGGGCCAACTGCTGCGTTGGCCCATACGCGGCTTGCTGATCTTCCTGCGCAGCGTGCCGGAAATTGTCTGGGCCCTGCTGTTCGTGCGCGCCGTCGGCCTCGGCCCGACAGCCGGGGTACTGGCCATTGCCATCACCTACAGCGGCATGTTGGGCAAGGTCTATGCGGAAATTTTCGAGTCGGTCGACCAGCGCCCGGTACACGCGCTACTGCAGTCCGGCAGTGGTCGGCTCGCAGCCTTTTGCTACGGAATCCTGCCCAATGTCGCTGCGGAACTGCTGTCGTACACGGTGTACCGCTGGGAATGCGCAATCCGCGCCTCGGTGGTGATGGGCTTCGTCGGAGCCGGCGGCCTGGGCCAGCAAATGGATTTGTCGTTGCGCATGTTCGCCGGTGGTGAAGTGGCCAGTCTGTTACTGACGTTCCTCGTCCTGGTGCTGCTCGCCGATCAACTCAGCCGCCTGCTGCGCTGGAGGCTGACATGAATCGCCTGTTCAACCTGACACTGCTCCTGTGCATCGGCGCAGCGGTCATCGCCTCGTTCAACTACCTGGGCATCGACCTCGGCGAGCTCGGCGGCGCCGGCAACCTGAAGCAGATGGGCGCTTATGCCCAGCGTTTTCTCAGCCCGGACCTGAGCTCGAGCCATCTACAAGCCATCGGCCACGGCGCCCTGGAAACCCTGGCCATGTCGGCCCTTGGCACCCTGCTCGCGGCGGTGTTCGGCCTGCTATTGGCATTGCCCGCAGCCGGGCGCTACGGCTGGCCTTTGCAGAGCGCGTCACGCCTGGTGCTCAACGCCTTGCGCGCGGTGCCGGAACTGGTATGGGCCGCACTGATGGTCCTGGCCGCCGGGCTCGGCCCCAACGCCGGCACCCTGGCCTTGGCCCTGCACACCACCGGCGTGCTCGGCCGGTTGTTCGCCGAAGCACTGGAARACACCCCACCAGAACCGGCCGACGCCATCCGTTTGCAGGGAGCCAATGCCGTATGGGCGTTCTGTTACGGCACCCTGCCCAATCTGTTGCCACAGCTACTGGCCTACATCCTGTACCGCTGGGAAAACAACATCCGCATGGCCAGTGTGCTCGGCTTCGTCGGCGCCGGTGGTTTGGGGCAAATGCTCTATGTCAGCCTCAGCCTGTTCCAGGAAGCTCAAGCCAGCACGGTTATTCTGGCGATGCTGTTATTGGTCTTGGCCGTCGATACATTGAGTAGCTGGAGCCGTCAGCGTTGGGTCAAGGCTTGAGCCAGGAAAGTCAGCGCCCTTAACCCCACACTTTGTTACCGCATACCCCAGCCGAGTGTAAAAGCCTGCTTAGGTAACAGCCTCGCAGGCTACCTCTCCCCAGCGTTCACCTGCCTGCCAAGCCCATCCCAGAGCGCTGTACGCGCTTTCTCAAGCGCCCAATCGGCGAATTGGCCGGGTGATTGCATATGCTTGTCTGTACAAGTACTTGCGTGTGCATAGGACATTTCGCAACGCAGTACACGCGCTCTTGCGGCACAAGCGCTTTCGATGGTCCCTGGGAATAAAATAATGAAAAAAGCATTTCTCACTCTTTCTGCATTGGCTTTGTGTGTGGCTGCCGGTTCTGCGCTGGCCAAGGAGTACAAGGAGTTGCGCTTTGGCGTCGACCCCTCTTATGCGCCGTTCGAATCCAAGGCCGCCGACGGCGGCCTGGTGGGCTTCGACATCGACTTGGGCAACGCGATCTGCGCGGAGCTGAAGGTCAAGTGCAAGTGGGTCGAAAGCGACTTCGACGGCATGATTCCCGGCCTCAAGGCCAACAAGTTCGATGGCGTGATCTCTTCCATGACCGTCACGCCGGCGCGTGAGAAAGTCATCGATTTCTCGAACGAGCTGTTCTCTGGCCCGACCGCGCTGGTATTCAAGAAAGGCGCGGCCATCGGCATCGATCCGGCCGCCCTCAAGGGCAAGAAAATCGGCTACGAGCAAGGCTCCATCCAGGAAGCCTACGCCAAGGCCGTGCTGGACAAGGCCGGGGTAGAGACCCAGGCCTACGCCAACCAAGACCAGGTGTACGCTGACTTGATCTCCGGACGCCTCGATGCCTCGATCCAGGACATGCTGCAAGCCGAACTGGGCTTCCTGAAGTCGCCACCAGGCGCCGACTTCCAAGTCAGCGAGCCGGTCGAAAATCCCCTCCTTCCAGCCAAGACCGCCGTGGGTCTCACCAAAGGCAACGTCGAGCTCCAGGCCTTGCTGAACAAAGCTATCAAGGCACTGCACGACAATGGCACCTATGTGGCCGTCCAGCAGAAGCACTTTGGCGATCTGAATCTCTACAGCGACAAATAATGACCCTGCGCCCATTTCCGGATGGGCTCTTCTTTGATTGACGTAGGGCTGCTCAATGTTAGAAAACCTATTGCAGATTCTTGGGCTGTCAGACTTTAGCCTCAAGGGTTTCGGCCCGCTGTTGCTGCAAGGCTCCTGGATGACGGTCAAATTATCCTTTCTGTGCTTGCTGGTGAGCGTTGGCCTGGGCCTGATCGGCGCCAGCGCCAAGCTTTCGAAATCGGCACTGCTGCGTGTCCCTGCGCAGGCCTACAC
>NZ_JBFTMK010000332.1:0-5614 GCF_056396965.1 Pseudomonas sp. 05N434 | reverse complement strand
GGTTTGGGGTCGCTTCGCAACCCAGCGGGAGCAAGCTCCCTCGCCACAACAGCATGGCTGCCTGCAAAGTTGTGAAATCAGTTCTCCTGCGCCCGATAGGCCCCCGGCGTCAAACCCGTCCACTTCTTGAACGCCCGATGAAACGCCGAAGGTTCGGAAAACCCCAACTGCTCGGCAATCTGTTGCAACGATAGATCCGCCCGCCCCAGGTGATAAATCGCGATGTCCCGGCGTAACTGATCCTTCAATTCCTGAAAACTCGTGCCTTCCTCACGCAAATGCCGACGCAAGGTTTGCGGGCTGATGTGCAGGTGCGCCGCCACTGCTTCCAAGTCCGGCCAGCGTGCACTGTCGCGGCTGAGCAAGCGCCGCAATTGGCTGCTCAGGCTGTCGCCTTCGTCGGGGCGTGACAGCAGGTCGGCGGGGGAGCGCTCGAGAAAGTGCTTGAGGGTTCGTTCGTCCTGCAACAGCGGCATGTTCAGGTAGCGGCTGTGGAACAGCAGGCTACTCTGAGTAGTATCGAACGTTAGCGGGCAGGAAAACAGCAAGTCGTATTCGGCCCCGTGCTCGGGCCTCGGGTAGCTGAATGTGGCGTGCTCCAGACGAATGCGCTGGCCGATCAGCCAGCTGCCGAACCGATGCCAGATCACCAGCAGGCTTTCGCTGAGGAAGTGGTCCGGGTCCCACAGCGGTGAATCGTCGAGGCTCAGGCGAATCATCTCGCCTTCGCGGCTCAAGGTCAGACGCGGCGCCCCGGGAAACAGGCTGTAAAACAACAGGCCGCGATTGAGTGCTTTCTCCAGCGTGCGGCAGTGGATCACCGCGTGGCACATCATCGCGAAGCTGCCGGGTTTGCTCGGGGCCTGCCCGAAGCCCAGGTATTCGTCGTCCAGGGCCAGCCACAATCCCTGGATCAACCGGGTGAACTGTTCCGGCGCGATTCGGGCGCGCGGTTCTTCAAGCAACTCGGGGCTGATCCCCAGTTGCTGCAGCAGGCTCGAATAGTCGTAGCCACGTCGGCGTGCGCCGCCGAGGGCGGCACGGGCGAAATGGCTGGCGATGGTGCGTTCACGCATGGGGCAGGTCCGTCCACTGAGCAATGGATGGTAGCGGTGCCCATCGACGATGAACAAGGCGGATATCCGCCAAATTGCAGGACGAGGTCAGGTGGGTTGGCGGAAATCCGCCACATGGTGGTAACTGGTTGGTGACCAAAAGAAACCTGTAACCCTTGATGTCAAAAGGCTCGCAGGCTTTTTGGCGAATGTGGCACGGGCCTTGCGATACAACCAGCAGATGCCTGCCGTTGCGCAGCTCGACAAAACAAATCCCTCCAGTGCAGGAGGGTTCGCAATTGAAGTGTCTTGGGCAACAGATGGATGTTGTCACCGGGCGCTCTTGAGGAACTTTGCAATGACGACTCGTCAGCCACTGTACAAATCCCTGTATTTCCAGGTGATCGTTGCCATCGCCATCGGCATCCTGCTCGGTCACTTCTACCCGCAGACCGGTGTAGCCCTCAAGCCGTTGGGTGACGGGTTCATCAAACTGATCAAAATGATCATCGCTCCCATCATTTTCTGCACCGTCGTCAGCGGTATCGCGGGCATGCAGAACATGAAGTCGGTCGGCAAGACCGGCGGTTACGCGCTGCTCTACTTCGAAATCGTTTCGACCATTGCACTGCTGGTCGGTCTGGTGGTGGTCAACATCGTGCAGCCGGGTAACGGCATGCACATCGATGTCACCACGCTGGATGCCTCAAAAATCGCTACCTATGTGGCTGCCGGTGCGGATCAAAGCGTCGTTGGCTTCCTGCTTAACGTGATCCCGACCACCATCATTGGTGCGTTCGCCACGGGCGATATCCTGCAAGTACTGATGTTCTCGGTGATCTTCGGTTTCGCCCTGCATCGCCTGGGTGCCTACGGCAAGCCGATCCTGGACTTCATCGACCGTTTCGCCCACGTGATGTTCAACATCATCAACATGATCATGAAGCTCGCGCCGCTCGGTGCCTTGGGTGCCATGGCGTTCACCATCGGTGCTTATGGCGTTGGCTCGCTGGTGCAACTCGGTCAGTTGATGGCTTGCTTCTACATCACCTGCCTGCTGTTCATTCTGGTGGTGCTGGGTGGTATCGCTCGCGCTCATGGCTTCAGCGTGCTGAAAGTGATCCGCTACATCCGTGAAGAACTGCTGATCGTACTGGGTACTTCCTCTTCGGAGTCGGTACTGCCACGCATGCTGATCAAAATGGAGCGTCTGGGTGCGCAGAAATCCGTGGTAGGTCTGGTGATCCCGACCGGCTACTCGTTCAACCTCGACGGTACGGCGATCTACCTGACCATGGCGGCAGTGTTCATTGCTCAGGCAACCGACACCCACATGGACATCACTCACCAGATCACTCTGCTGGTGGTGTTGCTGCTGTCCTCCAAAGGCGCTGCTGGCGTGACCGGTAGTGGCTTCATCGTACTGGCCGCTACCTTGTCCGCTGTTGGCCACCTGCCGGTTGCCGGCCTGGCGCTGATCCTGGGTATCGACCGTTTCATGTCCGAAGCCCGCGCGTTGACCAACCTGATCGGTAACGCGGTTGCCACCATTGTTGTGGCCAAGTGGGTCAAGGAACTCGACACCGACGTGCTGCAATCCGAGCTGGCCTCGGGCGGTCGCGGCATTGCCGACGAGCCTAAAGATGATGTTTTGGGCCACGTCGAAGGGGCAACCCCGACGAACGCCAAGTAAGCCTTGTTGTAAATGAAAAACCCGCTTCGGCGGGTTTTTTGTTGCCTGCGATTTGAGCGTAACGGTCAGTGTCACTGGCACATAAGGTGATTGCTGCAATGTCCCGGGCTGCCTAGGCTTGGGGGACTGCACTGGAGAACGCTCATGCTCGGTCCACTGGCATCACTCAAGGTTCTGGATTTCTCGACATTGCTGCCGGGGCCGTTCGCCTCGTTGCTGTTGGCGGACATGGGCGCCGAGGTGCTGCGCATCGAATCGCCGACCCGCACGGATTTGCTGCGGGTGCTGCCGCCCCATGATCAGGGGGTGTCGGCCAGCCACGCCTACCTCAATCGCAACAAGCGCAGCCTGGCGCTGGACCTCAAGCAGCCCGAGGCGCTGGAGGTGATCAAGCAATTGCTTGTGGACTACGACATTGTGCTGGAGCAGTTCCGCCCTGGCGTGATGGAACGGCTGGGCCTGGGGTATGAAGCCTTGAAGGCGATCAATCCACGGTTGATTTATGTGTCGATCACCGGCTATGGCCAGACCGGCCCTTACAAGGACCGCGCCGGCCACGACATCAACTACCTGGCGCTGGCGGGCCTTTCGAGCTACACCGGCCGCGCCGACAGCGGCCCGTTGCCGTTGGGTATGCAGGTGGCAGATGTCGCGGGCGGTTCGTTGCATGGGGTGATCGGGCTGCTGGCAGCGGTGATCGCGCGGCAGCAGACCGGGCAGGGACAGCATCTGGATGTGAGCATGACTGACTGTGCCTTCAGCCTGAACGCCATGGCCGGTGCCGGCTACCTGGCCTGCGGCGTTGAGCCGGGCAGGGAAGAGCAGATGCTCAACGGCGGCAGCTTCTACGATTACTACCGGTCGCGCGATGGCCGCTGGTTGTCGGTGGGCAGTCTGGAACCGGGGTTCATGCAGCAATTGTGCACGGTGCTCGGCCGTCCGGAACTGGCGGCCGAGGGATTGTCGTCCGACCCCGCCCGGCAACGGGCGCTCAAGGACGCGCTGAACATTGAATTCGAAAAACACGACTTTGCCTGGCTGTGTGAGCTGTTTGCCGGGGCCGATGCGTGTGTCGAGCCGGTGTTGAGCCTGGGCGAAGCGGTCGGGCATCCGCAGTTGCAGGCGCGGGAATTGGTGGCTGAGGTGCCGCGGGGCGATGGCTCGACCCAGGCGCAGATGGCCTGTCCGTTGAAGTTTTCAGCGGGGTTGCCTGAGCCACGGCACATCGGCGCCCGGCTGGGGCAGCATACGGATCAGGTGTTGGGGGAGTTGGGGTTTAGTGTTGAGCGGATTGAAGCGCTGCGGCGGGCCAAGGTAGTTATCTAGCGTCTGTCCCGGCCGAAGCTCAACTTATTCGACCCGCATTTCCCCGCTGAACACCAACGTACTGCGACAGCGCCGGCACAAATACCGCCGCCCCTGACGTACCAGGCTATGACGCTGGGCCGAAAACGGGAAATCGCTGTCGGCGCAGGGGCATTTGTAGATGTAGCGGGTCAYGCTGCGACGTTTGACGTCATAGGTGTGGCAGCGGTTGGGCGGCAGTTCGTAGACGCCGCGCATGATCAGTTGCCATTCTTCGCCATGGGGCTGGATGCGGTCGCCGAACAGTTGATGGGCGATCAGGTGCGCGACTTCGTGCGCCACGGTCTGCTTGAGGAAGTCTTCGGTGTTTTCCCGGTACAGCTGCGGGTTGAAGCGCAGCAGGTTCTCGTGCAAATGCGCGACACCGGCTTTTTGCCCGCGCAGCTTGAGGCTCACCACGGGGCGTTTGAAAGGTCGTTTGAAAAAGGATTCGGCTTGCAGGAAACAGTCTTCGACGCGGGTATTGAGTTGCTCGGGCATGCTTGATGGATCTCCAAGGATGTCGAGTATGCCGCAACCCCGAGGGCTTGCGAATCGCTCAGGCGCCGAATGGTCGTTGCTCGCATTAGAAGGCCGCCTTGCGGCGGCCTGTAGTGGCGGAACGTGTTTTTTATGTCGGCGCTGGTTTGTCAGTTGGTATAGACCGGTCCCACGCCAAGGCCCCAGACAATCACGGTAAACGCCATGATGGCCACCAGCACCACCAGTCCTACGGCGAGCACCGAGCTCGAAAACAGGAAGCCCTCGTCAGATGGAATGTTCATGAACGTTGGTAGCCCTACATACAGCAGGTACACCGTGTAGCAGACAGCCGCGGTGCCGACGATCATCCCCAGCCACAAGTGCGGGTACAGCGCCGCCAGGCCGCCGACGAACAGTGGGGTGGCGGTGTACGTGGCGAATGCGATACAGCGCGCCAGGCTCGGGTTGGCGTCATAGGTACGGGCCATCCAGTGAATGAAGGCGCCCATCACCGCGACACCGCCGAGCATTGCCAGGTACGACATGATGGTCATCCATAGCGCGCTTTCCATAGTCAGCATGACCGGCGCTCGGTTACCGATGACCCAGCCGACTTGCGTAGTGCCGATAAACGCCGATATGGCAGGGATCGCCGCCAGAATCAGGGTGTGCGTCAGGTACATGTGGCTGATGCTTTCTTCCTCGTCGCCACGGATTTCTTTCCATTCCTGGTCAGGGTGGGTAAAGAGTCCCACTACGTGATGGATCATGCCAGTCACTCCTCTTGTTGTTGCCATCGCCCCCCAGCGGAGCGCTTACAGGCCAAAGTGGCCAGGTAAGAACAGGTCTGAATACGCGTGCGACCTTATGTCGCAGTATAGAAAGGAGTTACTTGCAATAGTGCGAGGGCTTTAGAGCAAATCGCGCTGTAAACAAATCTGTTAATCGCCGCAAGGTCTGTGCCGAATGGAACCTGTGGCGAGGGAGCTTGCTCCCGCTGGGGCGCGAAGCGGCCCCAAAACAGTCCACCCTGTTGTGT